>DQVB01000196.1 GCA_015661985.1 Planctomycetota bacterium
CCAGCCTGAGAACCTTTTGATGACAGCCTGGCAGGCTGTCCTACCATCCCGCGGGCGTTCGGGTCCGGCTGGCCGTACTTCTGCGGGTAGACCAGCGTGCAGAGCTCGATGATGTGGGCCACGGGGTTGAGGTCCAGCGCGTAGGCCTCGCAGCCCAGGCGCAGCGCCTCCAGCGGGATCGCCCCGCCGCCGGCGAACGGATCGAGCACCCTCGGCCGGGGGGCCCGGCCCTCGACGATGTCGTCATACGTGACCTCGTGCCGCTCTTTGGGCCACTTGAACTCCTCGACCCACGACGGCCATCTGCCCGACCGGCCGGCCTCAGCCAGCTCCTCGGTCAGCCGGTCGGCATGCGCTTCCAAGATGTGCCGCCGGGCGTCAGCGATCACTTTCTCGTCCCCGGGGTACTTGCACAACCGCTCCACGAACCTGGCCGCGTTCGCCCGCGCCAGGCTGTCGCGCTTCTCCTCCGGCCCGTTGGCGGGCCGAAACCGATCGGCCGGCACCAGTGCCCCATAGACGGCGGCACGGCATGCAACCAAGGGCCGCCGCGCCCACCAGAGGTGCAGCGTCGAGATATGCCCCTTGCGAACGGACTTCTCCCGCGACGCCTCGGCACTGATGGCCTGGATGGGCAGGTAGTCCTCGATCAGGCGGCGGTCGTCAGACATCGAGCATCGCCTCCTCGCTGACCGGCAAATCGGAACTCGCGGTCACATCGAGCCATCCCAACATGCCCAGGCCCCGGATGGTCCGGGCCACTTCGTTTCGGTCCAGCGGCGGACGTCGCTTCTGCTTCCACTGCATGACTTGCGCCAGCACTTCCTTTTCCGTAGGCTTGCCGGTCCTCTCTTCAGAGGTAAGTTCACGGGCGACGAGGTGTACGGTTGCCGCGATCTCGGCCTGCTGTGTCGTCATGCGCATGAACAGGTCGGCGAGCCTGTCGATAAGGTCCCTCCACCGCGTGAGCTCCTGTTCGTAGGCGCGACAGGCATCCTGGAACGTCGGCCCCGGCTTGACGACGAACATGCGGCCCAGACGCTCCTCCCGGAGCAGTCCGTTGTTGACCAGCCGAGTGATCGCCGCCTTCAATTCGGGAGCATAGGGCCCGTAGCTGCCCCGCCTATAGGAGAGCCCGGTGGGGATTCCCGCGTCCGTGGCGAAGTAGGCGATCTTCTGAAAGGCCGTCCGTCCCACCGGATGGTGGTAGGGCTCGCGCTCGATCTCATCGACCACCTTCACCAGCGCAACCCAACCGGCCTTCAATCGGTCGGGCGGCTCGCCCTCTGCTGCAGCCGCCTCGGGCACCGGCGGCTGTTCCAAGAAGGTGGGCTGCAGTTCCTCGTGCGCCGTCCCGTAGGGCGCATACAGCTCTACGGGAATGTCCAGCCGCTTCAGGTGGCGGTACACCGTCGGACCGACGACGCGCCACTCGAGTTGGCCGTGACCGCAGCCAAGAGGGGGAACGGCCAGGGAGGTGATTCCCCATGCCCTGTAATGCTGCTCCAGGTAACGCAGTCCCCGCACGATGTCCTCGAGCTTGGAGACCGAGCGCCAGTGATCTTTCGTGGGAAAGTTGAGAATCCACGGCGGAACGAGCGATCGATACAGATAGGGCCGCCCCAGCTTCACCTGGCGCGCCTTGCACCGGCGCAGATAGTCCTCGTGCATCTCGGGGAAGCGCCTCTTGAACTCCAGCGCGATGCCCTTGCCCATGACGCCCACGCAGTTGACCGTGTTGACGAGCGTCTGGGCCCTGGACGCGAACAAATCGCCGACGAGCACCTTGATCATGTGGGCGGGCTCCTATTGGAAAAACATGTGTCCGTTGATGGTCACGGCGATACTTGTATCCAGGTTGTTGAGCTTGTCCAAGGCCTGCTGGCAGGACACGTAGGCCCCGAAGATGAACCTTGGAGGGATCCGGTCGGGAACCAGAACCTCGGCGCATTTCGCGGACTTCTTTCGCCATTCGACAATCTGGTCCGCGGCCGTCCAGTACTCTGCGAACGTCGCATCCCGATCTACGATACTCAGGCCTCCGGGCGCCGCAGCGAACCGAGCGTAGCCGCTGGAGGCGTTTCCGTCCGTCACGACCACGCCCGGCAGATCCAGAACATCTGTGCTGACGCGGAGCACGCAAAGGTCGAGATGCCGACCCCGAAGCCTGTACAACATCGGGTTCCTGGCGCAAAGGTACAGGTTCACGTACTCGTGCAACCTCCGGGCGCCCGGAACTACGACTCTCGCCCTCCGAGCCTGCACCGCCTCCATGGCCACCGAGGCATGGGGGACTCTTGCGGCCCTCCTGTGCGAGAGGATACCCAGGCGAAGGATTGACGGCACGTTGTCCATGTGAGCAATGTAGTGCAATTCGCTCAGCTCGCCGCGGGTCACGATCCATGCCTCTCATTCCTGGACCTTCGCCGCAGTTTCCACAGCCTCGGCCGGAATCTCGAAGAATCTCGCGGCGACGATCTCCCGCTTGGCGTGGTCGAGCCGCGCGGCGGGGTTCTGGATGCGGACCAGCTCGGGGTTCTTGCCGAGCGGGTCCCAGACGACGTAGAGCCAGTAGGTCTCGGCGAGCTGCTGGGCCTTGTACCACTCGTTGGTCGTCAGCCGCACGGGCTGGCCCCGCATGCGGCCCTTCACCTCGATCCTTTTAACGTACACTTCGCCGGTCGAGGCGTCCAGAATGCGGTGGGCCCGGATGTCGAACCCGAGCTTGAGGTGCCCGACCCGCTCGATCCGATCCTCGGGAAATCCTTCCTCGACGAGGGAGGCGACGACGAGCTCTTCGGCGGCCAGCTCGCTCTTGCGGCGGAGGTTCGGGTCGAGTTCGTCCGCGAGGTCGGCGAGCTGTGCTTCGGTATCCGCATCGGGTGCCAGGACGATCGCCGTGGCCAGATGTCGAACCGGACCGGTCCAGGCGATCTCCAGGCGCTTCAAGCCCGCCATCCGTTCCGCCTGGGCCCGCTCGAGTTCCTCGACCTGCTTGCGGGCCTCGTCGGCAGCCAGTTTGAATTCGGGCTTGTTCGCCGCCTCCGCGGCAAGCCGCATCGCCCGTTCCTGCGCCCGGTTGATCCGCGCCCGAAACGATCGCTCCAGGTACTCCCGGCAGACCTGGGCGAAGTGCTGGCGTTCCTTCCGGCAGCGGGCGCGGCACTCGAGCTGGTAGGTGCTCTTCAGGAAGTCCGAGGCCGGCTGTGTGTCGATGGCTTCGACCGTCGCCGGCGGACTGGGATGAGGCGGGAGGTTCAAGAGGATGTCGCTGGGAACGATCTCGAACTGCCCCCGCTGCTCCCGCACGGCGACGAGCTCGCCGTGAAGGGGCACGTCATTGCCCTTGGTGTCCTTGCCCCGGATTGAGATCTCGAAGAAGTGGAGACGGTAGGGATCGTGTGCCAGCGGATCGACGTAAAAGGCCGTCCCACCCACAATCGTTTGGAGCCGCTCGTTGAGTTTCTCGTCGACGGCGGCGTACAGCGGATGACCGGGCCCCATCAGCACAGCGTCCAGGTGAGCGTCTTGCTCCAGGTGGTGCTTGTGGAAGGTGATCTTCCGATACGAGGCGTCCGGTTTTCCGAGACGGCGGACCGCCTGGAGACGCTCGGACCGCAGGTGCGCCGGCACGTGGTCGATGCGCCAGAGGCCGTCGGCGCGTGGTTCGATCCGGAGGCCGAGCTCGCGCGCGGCGGCCAGGAACTGCGCCTCGACGTAGCGCGGCATGAGGCGCCGCTCCTCGACCTCAAGGTTCCGCCGCTGGAAGTCGCTGAAATCGACGTGACTGCGTGCCAAGGCGATCCCAGTCGCCTCCTCGTACTCCTTGAGCTTGGCCGGGTCGATCCGGTCGATCTGGTCGATGTACTCGTCCAGGCGGCGCGGGTCGTAGGCGGCCTCCCGCAGGATCTCCGGGAGGTTCACGTCGTTGAGCGGCAGCACCTCGCCGATCACATCAAAGACCCGGCCTTCCAGGGCCTCGTTCATTTGATCGAGCTTCTCCAGGAGGCGGTGCAGGATGCGGCCCTCGACGATCGGCTGGCCCTCTTCGGAGTCGGTCGCCACGAAGTTGAAGGCGTAAACGTCCCGCTCCTGGCCGATCCGGTGAATGCGGCCGAGCCGCTGTTCCAGGCGGGTCGGGTTCCAAGGCATGTCGTAGTTGATTATGAGGTGGCAGAATTGAAGGTTGATCCCTTCACCCGCCGCCTCCGTGGCAACGCAGACCTGCGCGCTGGTCCGGAAGAGCTCCTGGGCTCGCTTGCGTTCATGGGGGTTCATGCCACCGTGGATCTCGCATGTCGTGTATCCCCACCGCTCAAGGTGCTCCCGGACGTAGGTCAATGTGTCTCGATGTTCGGTGAAGACAAGGAGCTTGCCCCGGCCATCCTTGAGCTCCAGGAACTGCGCCTCGCCCAGACACTTCTTCAGCGCGGCCAGTTTGGAATCGACAGGCTGGCAGCCTGTCCCACTATGTTCCCTGACTCTGCGCGCCTGCTCGACCAAGTCCTTAAGGGCACCAATTTCCGCGCGGAGCTGCTCCAGCTCCAGCGCCGCGGAGTACTCGTCCACGAGCCGGTCGCGGACCGCATCGTCGAGGTCGTCCTCTTCCTGCTCCGCGTCCGGCAGGCGCCCCTGGAGCGCCGCCAGACGCTTGGCACGCTGCGACGGCGAGAGCCCCTCCAGCTCCTCCAACAGATCCTGCTGCTTTTTCAGGCGCCGTTTCAGGGACTCGTGAATAGCGCACGTGGAACTGACCAGCCGCCTTTGCAGGACGGTGCGCGTCAAGGCCGCCGACGAGCGACGCTGTCCGGTCTGTTGCGGAATGAACTCATTGATGTAGGCCGTGACGGCTTTGTAGAGAGCGTACTCTTCGCTGTTGAGGCAAAACCGGACGGTCGTGGCGTGGCGGTCCGGAAAGAGGCGGCGGCCGTGCAGATCGCGCAGGTCCTCCTTGAGCCGGCGCAGAGCCCAGGGACAATCCCTTCCCAGCCGGAAGACCTCCTTGCGAATTTCCGCAGCCTGCTTGCCCAG
>DQVB01000110.1 GCA_015661985.1 Planctomycetota bacterium
CTACGTTGGTTTGCGTCATTCGAATTTGTTTCGGTGTTCGGATTTCGTGCTTGGTGCTTCCCCGGTTGGCCGTGGACATCGTCAGTCGGTTGATGAGATCTCCGGGGAAGGGTAGAATCACAGAAGAGGTCACGATGGGCTGGCGGACTGCCGATTGGGCCTGTGCGGCGCGGTTGATCGTTCCGGGAGGCAGTGGAGATTGTTGGGTTCGGCGTGGTGCGCGTCGCACACCGCAGGCAGGCTCGGCCGGTGGGGCGGAGAATCGGCCTGTGGTGCGGTGGTGTTCGCCTCGGGGCCTTTTCGCCAGTGGCGCGACCTTTTCGGCGGACTTCTCCTGCTGGATGGGTAAGAGATTTGTTCTGAGCTGCGGGTTCCGGCGGCGCGATCATGGCCAGGTGGGTGACAGAAACGGTTCAGGGCGGCTTGGCTGCCGCGGGCACCTTGCGGCGGTGTGTGCTGTGTGAGCGTCGTTGCCGGGCAGACCGTTCGGTTCGCGCGGCGGGCTTTTGCCGGGCGTCTGCTGAGGCACGTGTGTTTCGGCACCGAGTGGAATGGGGCGAGGAGCTGGAGTTGGTCCCATCGCACCTGTTCTATTTGGCCGGGTGCAATCTGCGTTGTGTGTTTTGCATTGGCGGCCAGGACGCCTGGAATGCACGGCGGGGCACGCCTTTGACAGCGGAGTTTTTTCGCCGGGCGGTCGAGTGGGGGCGGGGCCAGGGGGCGCGGAACGTCCAATGGGTGGGCGGCGAACCGAGCATCCATGCGCCGGCGATCCTGGAGGCGATGTCCGGATGCGAACGCCTGCCGCCCATTGTCTGGAAGTCGAATTTCTATCACACCGGGGAAGTCTTCCAGCTGTTGGACGGCGTGGTGGATGTGTATGTGGCGGACTTCAAGTTCGGCAACGACCGCTGTGCCCGACAACTAGCTGAGGCGGATCGGTACATGGCGGTCCTCACAAGGAATCTGCTGGCCGCGTTTGACCGGGCGGACCTTATTGTGCGGCACTTGCTTCTCCCGGGCCATTGGGAATGTTGTTTTTTGCCGATCATCGGCTGGCTTCGGCGCAATCTACCAGAGGCCAGGTTGAGCATTTTGGAGGGGTACTTGCCCTCCTGGCAGGCGCGCAGCCATGATGGATTGGAGAGGCCCCTTCCGCGCCACGTAGGCGCGCAAGCGCGGGCCATGGCCTTGGACTACGGGCTGAGGGTGATCCGGTAACAGGGGGAGTGCTGGTGGAGAGCGGGCGAGAGACGGCAGTGACGGAGATTACCATCACACCGGACGGGCGGGTGTTCCTGTTCGGGACATCCCGTCAGGTGATCGACGTGCTGAGTGGGTTGTCCTTTCGCGACCCCGCGTGGGAAGAGCGGTTAGCGGCGGTGCGGCGGTTGGGGGACGAGCCGAATCTTGTCTCGGCGGCGGCCGCTTCCCAGCCGCAGTGTGAGGAGCCAACCGGTGAGTGAGCGACCGGCCACGCCGAAGACGGGCAGTTCCCGGGCCGCCGTCCGGCGCAAGCCGCGGCTGCCAGCGGCCCGGCGCCGTTTGTCCCCGGAGGGCGAATTGGAGGTGTTGATCCGGGCCCGCTATCCCATCATCTATGTGGTGAGCTGGGAAGAGGAGCGGGTGGAGCGGTGCCTGCGGGAGATCGCGGGGAAGCGAGGCAAGAACTTGTTCGTGTGGACGATCACCCAGGGGATTGTCAAGAGCGGCAGCGAGCCCCAGCGGACGAAGTCGGGCAGCGGCAGTACCTCGGACCCGCTGGTCGCCCTGGACGCGGTGATCAACCACGTGGAGCCGGCCATTTTTCTGTTCAAGGATTTCCATCCGTTCACCGAGGACAACCGCTGCAACGTGTCCGTGATCCGCCGTCTCCGGGACGTGGCCTACCATCTGCGCGACACCTACAAGTCGCTGGTGGTCGTGGCGCCGGTGATGCGGATCGCCCCCGAGCTGACCAAGGATGTGACGGTCGTCGAGTTCGGCCTGCCCGGGCCGGCGGACTTCAATCGGCTGCTGGACCGGATCATCGAGGATGTGAAGGACAGCCCCAACGTAGAGATCAATCTGGACGCGGAGGCCCGGGAGCGTCTCCTCCATGCGGCGCGGGGATTGACTTTGAAGGAGGCGGAGAACGTCTTTGCCAAGACCCTGGTGTTGGACGGCAAGCTGGACGCCGACGACGTGAGCCTGGTGTTCAGCGAGAAGCAGCAGATCATCAAGAAAAGCGGCCTGTTGGAGTACTACGAGGCCCAGGAGAACTTCGCCCACGTGGCCGGCCTGGACAACCTCAAGGAATGGTTCCGCAGACGGCGGATCGCCTTCACCGAGCGGGCCGCCCGTTTCGGGTTGCCGGCTCCGCGGGGAGTGATGCTGCTGGGTGTGCAGGGATGCGGCAAGAGCCTGTGCGCCAAGGCCGTGGCCAGTCTGTGGAACCTGCCCCTGTTGCGGTTCGATGTGGGCCGGATGTTCAGCAGCCTGGTGGGTTCCAGCGAAGAGAACATCCGGCGGGCCATCCAGACGGCCGAAAGCGTGGCCCCAGTGATCCTGTGGATCGATGAGATCGACAAGGCCCTGGCCGGAAGCACCGCTTCGGCCGGAAGCGATGCCGGCACATCGGCCCGTGTTTTCGGCACCCTGCTCACCTGGATGTCGGAGAAAACTTCCGCCGTGTTCGTCATCTGCACGGCCAATGAGATCAGCCACTTGCCGCCAGAACTGTTGCGCAAAGGCCGCCTGGATGAGATCTTCTTCGTCGATCTGCCCACCCTGGAGGAACGCGTCGACATCTTCCGCATCCACCTGGCCAAGCGGGGCCGCGACCCCGGCCAATTCGACCTGGAATCGCTGGCTCGGCTCAGCGAAGGTTTCAGCGGAGCGGAGATCGAGGAGGCGGTGGTGTCGGCCCTGTTCGACGCTTTCAGCTCCCAGAGGCAGTTGGACACGGAGGTGATTCGGCGAAGCCTTGCGGAAACCGTGCCGCTGTCGAAGACGATGAGCGAGGAGATGAACCGGCTGAGGAGTTGGGCCGTGGGCCGGGCCCGGCCGGCCACGGGCGCCCGACTGCGGACCCGGGAAGAGGTGAAGCGGAAGATCGAGCTGTAGCGGGCCAAGGCCCCGCCGCAGCACAGACAGAACAGA
>DQVB01000436.1 GCA_015661985.1 Planctomycetota bacterium
CCATAGCTTGGCTCTCTGGGCCGAGTTCCGCCCTTTGGCTGGCTTCCCGTGCCCGGCTCGGAGAGCCAGGCTACTTCGAACCGCGTGCTGGTGCGGAGTCTGGCGACCCACAGCCTTTGCGGCGGCCTGTTACGCCCTGCCGTTACGTCTGAATCGGAGAATGCCGCTCCCGTGCCGGCTACCACTGCGCGCGGCCCGGATGGCGGTATCTGTGATCGGCATCACCGTGTGGGCCGGCAATACGCGAGTGCCAAAAGGGCGTAGCCGGTAACCAGGGCGGGTTCCCCTTCCAGCCACCGCGGGCTTTCGTTGACCCACGAGCCATCGGGGCGTTGGCGGCTGACCAATTCGGCCAGCAGCTCCAACCGCCAGTGATGCTGTGTCCCATCAGCCGCCTCCAGCACGTCGATACCCAGAGCGTCCAGGGCTTTGGCGAAGGTGTGGTAGTAGTAGTAGAGTCCGTCGTTGCCCAATCCGGGGTTGCTGTCCAGGTCATAGAATTTCCGGATCCACTCGTAGGCGGCTTTCACGCGCGGGTCGTCCGGCCCGACGCCGGCGTAGATCATGCTTTTCAGTCCGGCGTAGGTCATGGACCCGTAGCTGCGCAGGCCTCCGGTGGGCGTCTGGCCTGCCTGGCTCGTTCCGCCCGCGGCGCATGTGTAGTAGAAACCTCCGTCGGGGTTCTTGGCGGCGAACCTCGTCGTGTTGTGCTCGGTTTCCAGGTTCTGGCAGCGGGAGACGAAGACCAGCGCCTTTTGGAGGGCAGGATCGTCGGGGCCATTGCCCAGCCGTTTCAGCGCTTCGACGAAGAACTGGGTGTTCGACAAGTCGGGCCGTTCATGTTTTCCGTATCCCGCCCCGCCATAGGATTCGCTGGTCGGGTCGAGCCCTTCCCCTTCATCCCACTGCAGACGCTTGAGGAAGCCTTCGGCCAGTTCCAACACCCGGTCGTAGCGTCCGTCCCGATTGGCTTCGGAGAAACAAAGGATCGCCAGACAGGTTTCGTAGTTTCGGTAGAGGGTCCCGGGCTTGTAGATTCCGCCGTCCGGCTGGATGAACCCTTCCAGGTACCGGAGGCTCTTGGCCACCATGGGATCGTCCGGGCTATGGCCGTTGCGGAGGATGCCGGTGGTCACCACGGCCGTCACTCCCGGCCCCGCCCAAGCCGCGTACGAACCGTCCGGGGCCTGGGCTTTGATGGTCAAATAATTGATCGCTCGATCCACAGCCTCCTGGTAGACCAGCGGAGCCGTCTCGGGAGTCACCTTGGTCGGCTCAGACGCCCAGACGTGGGTTCCCGTAAGGACCGCCAGCACCAGCACCATCCCCCAGCGACTCGCGGTGGTTCGTACGTCGTAGGATCTCATCCGTAGCTCCTCTGAATCACTCACTGTTCGTCCCGGGCCGTCTCACGCGTTCTTCTCTTGAGTGCCTGCCCCCGCTGTCTCGTCGAACGCCGCCGCCTGCCAATCCCATCTCATCTTATTCTAGCCCGTTCGGGGCCCACGGCCACCGGCCACCTCGAGCAATCAGCAGACCACCGAAGCGCTGAAGACTGCCAAGATATCCCCCTCGTCCATGATTAGTAGCACTTCGCCCTCCAGCTCCACTTCCATGCCGGCGTAGCGGTCGAACAGGACACGGTCCCCTTCCACCACCTGGGGCTTGGCCCGCGACCCGTCCGCCAATAGCCGGCCGTCGCCCACCGACAACACTCGCCCCTCGAGCGGCTTCTGGCGGGCCGAATCCGGCAGGACGATCCCCCCGGCCGTAATCTCCTCGGCGTCCAGCCGCCGCACCACCACTTTCTCGCCCAAGGGGACCAGTTTCATCTTTCCAGCTCCTCATGGGAGGACACAAATGGCTGAAAACCGACCACGCTATCCGCAGCGACATCCCCACCGGTGCTAAGGCGGGTGTCGGCGCGACTGCCCAACACACCTCTTCGGCAATCGGCCCATCAGTCCAGCAGCGATTCATACCACGACCGCCACCCATTGTCCACGACTGAGCCCACCAACTGGCCTGCCCAGCGCGTCGAGTGGCCCAGGACCGGTATCCGTTTCCGGCGCGGCGGGCGTCTGTATTTCCAGTGCGGCGACTGGTCGCCGCTTTCCGGGCCCGGGCAATTGTCGCCCGCGTGGCGGCGAACACGGCAGCCCGGAGCCGCCCTCCTGCCCAGGGTTGAACATCTGCGCCCTGGAGCGGGAAGAGCTCGAGACGCGCAAGAAACCAAACCGTCCTCGGTATAACACGAAAGCGGCAATGCATTGCCGCACTCCAAAATGCTGCAAGGGGCCGCGCCAGCGACCAGGGTGCAAGGTTGGGGGATGCGGCGCATGTTTCCCTGGCCGTCGCACCGGCCGGGGGCCAACACCGACCCGCGCGGGTCGGGCGCTCATCGGCCCAGCAAGTTGACGGCGCGGACGGTTCGGGTGCGCTCTTCGATCTCCTCAGGCAGGTGGCCTTTGAACCATGCCTTGGCCCGGTAGGTGAATTCGGTCCCGTCGGGCAGGAAATCCAGGGGCCGGTGGTGGGAAGCCAGCGGGTCGTTGCCGCGCGTGGTCGAGTGGGGTGGTTCATGGCAGCCTACACAGCTTTTCGTCTCGCCCGGCCGGGGATAGATCCACGTCTTTTGGTTCGCAATGACGCGACGGTCGCTGTCCAGCACTTGAAAATGGAGCAGTCGATCGGCGGGCGCTTCGACGTAAAACGATCCGTCCGGGGCCAGCGGGGCGGTGCCCAGCACGCGGGCGAAAGTGCCGCCATGATTCTTCCACACGGGCCACGGGTTGGTGTGCGTGCTGTGGCGAGCGACCATGGGGACACCTTCGATGAGCCGCACCAGTCGACCGCGCACCGGCACTTGCTCTTCCTGGGTGTTGAACACCGATGCGCACAAGAACCGCCCGCTGTAGGCATGGGGGCTCGTGCGGCTGGGTTGAACCATGGGCCGGGGACGAGCCCATAGGGGGCGAGGCTCGAAGTCGGCCGTGCTCGGATCGTTGTACACCAGCTTGACGGAACCGGCGGCGGGGTCGAGGCGGTACAGTCCCAGGTCGACTTGCTTCCGATCCGGTGTCTTCCGGGTTCCCGCGCACAGAATCGTCCCGTCCGGAAGCGGGAATGGGGTTGTATAGGACCATTCCTTGTAGTCCGGGCTGATGATCTGTTCGCTGTCGCGGCGCGGGCCGACCAGCGTCAGGCCCGCCTGGGTGACTACCACGATCCGTCGCCCATCGGGCATCGGTTGCGGCTGGCTCATCCGCAGCACGCGGTGGGTGAGCGGCGCTTCCTGGCCGTCGGCGGGCGTGGCCGGCCCGTGATCCAGGTTGCGCCAGAACTGGCGCCGCTCCGGTCCGTAGAGCACCACGTCGTGGGTGCCATCGGGATGCAGGGCATGCAAGGTGAGCTCCGTCTTGTTACGCGAATAGAACACTTCCAGCCGGCTGAAGACGACGCGGCCGTCCCACAGCACCGACGGTTCGTTGTCTCGGCCGATGTTCGTGGCGATGGGTTCCATGTGCCGCCCCTCCTGGTCCATCACGTAGAGTGCCGTGCAGGGGTAGCCATGGTATTCATCGCGGATCCCCGTGCGACTGGAGCTGAACACGATCCGCCCGTCGGGCAGCCACGCCGGGCCCACGTCGTGGTAAGGGCCTCCGGTCAACGGCTCCAACCCGCTGCCGTCCACCCGAACCCGCCACACGTGCCACCAGGGATCCTCCCCGCCTCGCCGGGCGAAGATGACCTGGGTGCCGTCCCAAGACACTTCGGGATCGGCCACGTAGCCGTCGCTGAAGTTGGTCAGGGGCCTTACTTTTCCCTCGGGCGTCGGGGGCGAGAGGATGTAGAGGTTGCGGCCCGGGCGGTAGGCTGGGCCGGAGTCGGTCACCACATAGGTTTGGCGCCAGCGGTCGGCCTGCTCCACGGTGCCCACGGTGTTGGGGATATCGTTGCTGCCCTTGATGAACACGATCGCCTTCAGCTCGGCCCGTTGCGGCCGTTCCAGCCGGGCCGGGCCCCGGGCGGGCTCTGGCACGGAGGACGGCAGC
>DQVB01000412.1 GCA_015661985.1 Planctomycetota bacterium
GGCGCTGTCGGCCAGCGCCTTGGTTGCGCCGACCGGCAAGGGGAGTGCCCCTCGGTTTCCGTCGCACGTGCCGCGGTTGGGGCTTGATTGACCTATTGTTCAGCAGAGGAGGGTGACCATCGAACCGAAACAGCAGCGGGTGAACGAACAGATCCGGACGTCGCCGGTCCGGGTGATCGCGGCCGACGGCTCGCAGATCGGTATTCTGTCGATCGATGATGCCTTGGCCGCAGCCAAACGAGCGGGGCTGGATCTGGTAGAAGTGGCCCCCAATGGCAACCCGCCGGTCTGCCGGATCATGGACTACGGAAAGTTCAAGTATCAGCAGAAGAAGCGGCAGCAGCGGTCCCACTCCCATCACGTGAGGATCAAAGAGATCCGGGTGCGGCCCAAGACGGGGGAGCATGATATCAACGTCAAGGTGAGCCGGGCCCGCGAGTTCTTGGAGCACAAGGACAAGGTGCTGCTGACCGTGTTGTTTCGCGGCCGAGAGATGGCCCACATCGAAGAGGGGCGGCGGGTGATCGAAGGGATCCTGGCCCGGCTGGAGGATGTGGCCCGGGTTGAATCGCCCCCGACCCAACAGGGGCGCCGCATGGTCTGCACCCTGGCGCCCAAGTGATTGAAGCGAGCCCCAATCAGCAGCCACATCAAGGGGTCTACGCCACCTGAAAATGTGGAAGGCGACGGTGGGTTATACCCCTATGGGGCGGATGAAGGGGAGGCGTCCTGTTTTCCTCCTCGCTCTTCCTCTTCGGGCCTGAAGGCTTATAATATACGTTTCGCGCGTTGATCCAGCCTTTTCCGGAAGCGGCCAAGCATGCCTAAGCAAAAGACCCACAAAGGGACCAAGAAACGATTCCGGCTGACCGGCACCGGCAAGGTGAAGCACCGGCGTAGCGGCACGAGCCACTTGGCGTCGCGGATGACCCAGAAGCGCAAGCGCCAGCTCCGGGGCACGGGGGTGCTGGGCAGCGTGGAAGCCAAGAAGATCCGCCGAGCGCTGGCCGGCGAGAGCTACTAGGGCAGCACCCATTTCCGTTTGACGGCTATCGGGACGGCTATCCCCAGGTGGTTACCCCAGCAGCGGAAGCCGCTGGGGTGCTTCGGGCCGTTGATCCAGGATTGGTGCTCGACGCCCCGGGGCTGCTCTTCGGAGCGGGGCACGGCGGTTCGAGGGCCCTGAGCGGACGCCGCGGCGACGGGGAGGCTGAGGCCGCAGCACGAAGTTGGTATGGACATGCCGGGCTGGGCGGCAGTTTCCAGGCCCGGCCGGACACCCAAGGGGACGGGCAGGAAAACGCTTCCGGCCAAGCGCCGGAAGGGCCTGGTTCCTCCCATAGGAAACGCTGCCATGAGAACCAGAAAGGGATCAGCCCGCAATCGGGCCAAACGACGGTTGTTTCAGAAGACCAAGGGCTATCGCGGCGGTCGACGCAACTTGCTCCGCACGGCCAAAGAGGCCGTCATCCGCGCTGGGGCCTATGCGTACCGGGATCGCCGTGTGCGCAAGAGGGAATTCCGCCGGCTGTGGATCCTGCGCATCAGTGCCGCCGTGCGGCAGCGGGGTCTCCGCTACAGCCAGTTCATCTGCGGGTTGAACAAAGCCCAAATCGAACTGGACCGCAAGATCCTGGCCGAGCTGGCCGTGAAGGACCCCGAGGCGTTCGACGAAGTGGTGCGCCGAGCCAAAGGGGCGTTGGGTGTCGAGGCGTAGGCGGGCTCTTCCCCGGAAGCTACCCGTGCTGGCTCGCCCTTCTCGCCTCACTTCCGGCGCGGGGATTCCACTGCCGCCGCCCATTGGCCGCTATGCATCAGTTCCGCCAAGCGAGGCAACAGTTGCTGGAGGGCCCGGGCCCGGTGGCTGAGCAGCTGGCGCGCGGCCGGGCCTAGCTCGGCCAGCGTGCGGTGGTATTCGATTATCTCGAACAAACAGTCGTACCCGAATCCCCGCTGGCCGGCTTCCTCCAACCGAATGCGCCCACGGCATCGCCCCCGGCTTTCGGCCCGCACGGTACCCGACGGATCGGCCAAAGCCAAATGGCAAACGAACTGAGCGCGGCGATCTTCCAGTCTCACACCGGCCAGCTGTTCCAGCAGGCGGCGACGGTTGGCTTCAGGCGTGGCCCCCGGCCCCGCAAAGCGCGCCGTGTGGATGCCCGGCGCCCCGCCCAAAGCTTCCACCTCCAATCCGGTATCATCGCCCAGGGCCCATTGGCCCAGGCGACGGGCCCAGGCGGTGGCCTTCTGGCGGGCGTTGTCCGCCAGCGAATGGCCTCCTTCGGCCAGCGGCTGCTGGCTGCCCATATCGGCCAGGCTCGCCAATTCCAGCCGCAGCGCAGCCAGCAGCTGGCGGAACTCCGCCACTTTCCCCGCGTTGAAGGTCGCCAGCACAAGCTTGCCCTGCCCAGCCATCCTCGCTTCACTCTGCCGGCCTGTGTTCACAGAGACCGCCTGACGCGGGACAGGCTTGCCCGCCTGTTGCCACAAGGGAAAAAAGGATGGGCGCACGCTTCGCGCCCCTCATGAACAGGATTCTAATCCGTGTGGAAGACCTCGCGGATCTGGAGCCACTGTTGGCCCTTCGGGGTGCCCGGCAGTCGCTTCTGACACGGATCGGTCTCCTTCCACCACCGCTGGGTTACCGGATCCTTGGCCATAGCCTTCATATCCGCCTCGAAGTCATCCCCCACATACTCGAAATAGCTGAACAGGTAGAGTTTGCCTTCCAGCTCAGCCAGGAAGATCGAGTAGTTGCGGATGTTCGACTTGCGAATCTGTTGAAGCACACCCGGCCAAGTATTGGCGTGCAGCTTGATGTAGTAATCTTTCTTCTCCGGGCGGAGTTCGATGACCCAGCCGTACCGCTGGACCTTGCCCTTGCGACAGGCCACAGCCGGTTGGCTCTCTCCAGCGGCTTGCCCGGGGCTGATCGCCCGTGGCTTCTGTTCCGCCCCGTGAACGGCCCGGGGGCCGGGAGCCAGCCATGCGGCCAGACCCGCAGCCAGGACCACGCACCACCGGGATGCCACCGTCGCGCATGCCGGCTTTTTCATATGATGCCTCTCCCTGGGGCCAGAAGAACCGAAACTGGACCGCGACCTCGCTAAGGCGAAGTGACGGCTGGCGGAATTCCGCCCACCGGGCCGGTCACACTCGGCGGCACTACCCCCACCGGCGCAGTGACACTGGGCGGCACCGCCCCCACCGGCGCGGTCACGCCACGAGGAGCGGTCACGCCAGGAGGAATCGCCGCCGCCCCGCTGGCACCCGGCTGATCCGCAGAGCCGCTGGCAAACTGGTCGTATCCCCCATTGCCGCCACCGGATTCTTCGGGCGGCGGGGTACATCCAGCCAAGCCAACGATCAAAAGCAACACCGAAACACAGACCACTAGCTTTCGCAACTCCATCGAACATCCCCTCTTGACTCGTGTTGACAGCAACGGAACCTCTTATTGTAAACGCCGCAGCGGCGGCCCGCAACGGGCCGGCCCGCGGCCGGCGAC
>DQVB01000668.1 GCA_015661985.1 Planctomycetota bacterium
CACGCTCTCAACTCGACTTTTGCCAATTCGTCACACGTCATTGCGCGACAAGAACTTGCGACAAACATGTGCGTCTGTACGGCGTAGTTCCGCAAGGTCTTGCTACGCAATTACTTGCGCCGAATAGCCTGTCGGCAACCACCAAGAACGGCAACACTCGCGCTCAATAATCTCTCAGGTGGCACTTATACGCATGCACGGTGGTGCGCGGAGGATTCCGCCGGGGGAAATCCCTTTTGTTCTGCCGTGCGGTACGTATCGAGCTGAAATCACGTCCATCCGCCAAACCCGTATTGACGGCGGTTTACCCGCCGGATTGCCTCTTTTTCTTGTCCTCGACAGCTCTCTTGATCCGTTCCATCAGCGCGTGGCCTTTTCCAGTTTCTTGCGCTGCTGGTCCGTTTTTGGCTCGCGTACCGGGTCCGTCATCCGCCAGGTGATCCTGCCGCTCAGGGGCGGTTCCTCCAACGCTCCCGGATCCCAAAGCATGTAATCAGAGACGACAGCGTCATCTGGGTCAGCGACCCAAGTTCCAGCGGCGCCGGAACCAGTCGCCCAGGTCGCGGCCCACTACTTGGGAAAAGGTTTCGACCATCGCTTCGTGGCCCACGGCCGCTTGGCCCCGGTGTTTCTGGCCGATCGAGCGAACCAGTTCAGGAAGGAAACCTCCGCCTTTCATCGCCTCCAGCTCGCGGAACATCCGCAACAGACCGGCGTGGTACCAGGCGTAGTTCGGCGTATCCAGGCCGCCGGGGCCCAACCGGTCGGCACGAGCGAAATCGCGCACACGGAGGCCACGGCCGTCGCGGTCCCAAAGCAGCTGGTAGTAGGCATAGATCAGTTCCCCTTCGCGCTGGGAACGGAGCTCTTTGTGCATGCAATACGCCGCCCACTGGGCCAGGCCTTCGTAATACCAGCGGGGCTGCTGTGGGTAGTTCAGATGGTTGCAGAAGCCGTGGGTCAGTTCGTGGGGGAGAATGAAGTAGGCCGAATAGATGAAGAAGAAATGCTTGGATCCAGACAGCTCTCGGTACACGTCGGCTGGCTCCCACGGTTCGGGAAGCTCCAGCAGCCGGGCCACTCGCTCAACGGCCGGGCCGCCCCGGGGAATGTCCATCGCTTTGGCGATCTCGGCCAATTGGTCCGGCAGGTCGACATCGGCGGCAGCCAGGACCGCATCAGGGCCGGTGGCGTGAGGGAAACCGTAGGACTCGGGCGCCCCACGCCAATCTCTCCGCGACAACCAATGGACGGTTTGACAAACCGCCTCGTTCGGCCGAAACAAGCCAGCCAAATAGCGGTTACATCGGGCGGCGTATTCGGCCAGTCCTTCGGCCACCGGTTCGCTTTCGGGCGAATAGCAGAGCACTACAGGGCCGCGGCGGAGTTGACGCAGGCGGTCGGTTGAGTGCTCCTTTCTTGCTGCGCCCTTCTTGAGGAACCGCTCGAAGAACGCATAGATCTCCTCGTTCGACTCCGGCGTGGGCGAATGCCCCGGCCTGTTCGTCATGGCCACTCGGTCCGTGTAACCCAAGAGCCGATTGACGGCGATCGTGTGATTCAGTGCCGCCCAACGCCCGGGCTGGTCCTCCGATCCACCGGAAACCAGAAAGGGCCGCGGGGCCATCAGGGCGTGGAGCTCGTGCAGGTCATGCCCGGCTTCGACCAGGCGCTTGTAGGCGCCGGTACGCGGGTTTTCCGGCGACGGCACACCCGGCCGGCGCTGGCTGTCCGGATCGTAGCCCAGGTACCAGGGCTCCCAGTAATTCACGTTCGGTCGCTTCTCGTCGAAAACAATCCCCGGATCCGACCAGACCGCACAGGCAAACTTCTCGTAGAGACACGAGGCGAACATGGCCCACTTGCCGCCGTAGGAATGGCCCACAATCCCCACTCGCTCCGCGTCGACTTCAGGCAGCGTGGCCAGGGCGTTGTAGCAGTTGGCCGCCACGTAGGCCAGCATGGAGAGTGGTTGCAGTTGGACATTGTCCTTGCTGGGGTAGTACCGGCACTCGGGCGTGCCGATGGAAAGAGCCACGAAGCCTCGCCTGGCCAGCTGATACCCGAAGTCCCCCAGCGGTTTGCCCAGCCCGGCGCCGGTTTCCGCATCGTAGCAGGGGACCACGACGGCGGGCATGGGCCGCGCCTCTTCCGGAACCAACAGGTACCCATCGACGGTCCGTCCCCCCGGTGCCACCTCGATCCGTACCCGATGCTGGACGAAATGCTCGCGAGGTGTGCTCTCCCGCCATTCCACCCGCGGCGCGGGGATCAGGGGCGGCCAGGGGCCCATGATCGCGTGCCATTGCTGGAGGATTTCCTGGCGCCGTTTGCGCCACTCGGCCACCGTGCCAACCCGCCTCCCGTCCCCGAACACAAGGGGCGACCGGAACGCGCCCAATTCGCCCGCATACTGCGGCGAAGGAACAAACCACCGCTTCAGCTCGCCGGCGCAAGCCACTCCCACTGCCGGTACCCCGACAACGGCCAGCAGGTCACTCATCAATGTCCACCAGCTGTTCATGGGCCACGCTCTCCCCGCGATTCGTACTTGGAGTTCTTGTGTGCGTCTTTCCTCTCGTGCCCCAAGGTCCTCCTTGGGGACGCGCTTCTGTGAAGTTCTGTTTCCCAGCCCTGGGGCCGAAGCTCGTCCGGCCAGGCCCTCGCCCGGGCAACCTTGTATACCGCCGGTTGACCCTGGGGGCAACGGCCGATAGCCTGAGACTTACGCGTGAGTATGCTCAACCTGGCCTGCGGCCGCAACCGATAAGGACGGATCGCCGACCGGTCCTGCAATCATACATGAGCGCGCCCTGTGCGCCTCAGGACGCCCGAAGACTCTATTGTACCCGCCTCGTATTTGAAGGAGATCGCCGTGGTCGTTCGTGTTTTTCGATGGCTCTCCCCCATGATCCTGGTCGGCGCAGGTGCCCTCGTGGCCTTGGTGGCCACGGCCGCTTCGGAACCGGCCGGCCGGCAGCCGGAGCTGCTCCAGTCGCACGTGGTCAGCTGGGACCAGGCCCGCCAGCGCGTGGCCGACTGGGGTGAAATGCGATTCTACTTCACCGGGCAGACGCGAGGGACCGAGCAGGTGTTGGCGGCGGTGGCCGTGGTCCAGCCGGGCCAGGCGGTGCACCGGGCCCATCGTCACGCCGCGGAAGAATACCTTTTGTTGGTGGAAGGCTCCGGCACCTGGTCGCTGGCCGGCAAGGAATCGCCGGCTCGCCGGGGCGACATGCTCTACGTCGAGCCCTGGGTCTATCACGGGCTGACCAACACGGGAGACGAGCCCCTCGTGTTCGCCGTGATCCGCTACCAAAGCAAAGGCGTTCCCGCCCCTCCACGCCCTGACGATGGCCCCGACGAACTGTAGTCCGGGCTTTTCACGCAGGCCGCAGCGGAATGCGTCATGCGGAGCATGACTATCTGCTGCTGCCAGCCCCTTCGCAGAGCGTGACAAGTCGGTCCGGCGTGACGTTCTCCCACACGTCCACGCCGCCGCCGATCCAGCGGACCGAGATGCGGTCGATCCGTTCACAGCGGCCCAGCCCGAAGTGGAGCCTCATCCCGTGGTGGCTTTGGTAACCCCGTCCGCTGTGCACCTCGGCGACCTGGCTCAAACCGCCGGCAACCAGCCGAACCCGCGCGCCCACGCCGTCGCGGTTCGTTTTCACACCCTGGAGCCGGACCTGGATCCAGTGGTTCTGCGGCGGGGAATCGTTTCTGAGGATGGTCGGCTGGCGCCGCGAATTGAGTACCACGGCGTCGATGTCGCCGTCGTTGTCCAGGTCGCCGAAGGCAGTGCCGCGGCTGCTTCTGCGCACCAGCATGCCGTCGCCTGCAGAGCCGGTGACGTCCAGGAATCTCCCGCCGCCGGTGTTCAGCAGCACGACGTTGCACGTCTCGTATTGCGTTGAGTCGTCTTTCCGTTCGATCTGATCTTCCAGGTGGCCTGAGGCGATGAAGATGTCGAGATCGCCGTCGTTGTCAAGATCCACCAGGCCCGCCCCCCAGGTGACGTAGCTGGCGGCCACCAGGGCCGCGCGGGTCAAGTGGGTGACGTCCTCCAGGAAGCGGACGCCCGAATTGCGGTAGAAAACGGGCGTTTCGCCCTGGTAGTTGGTCATGAAGAAATCCAGCCAGCCGTCCTGGTCCAGATCGCCGCAGTCCACCCCCATGCTTCCTTGAGCATTGCCTGCCACATCGACCGCTGCGCCGATGAACAGGCCGACCTCCTCAAATCGTCCCCTGCCGTCGTTTTCAAAAAAGAAGTTCTCCCCCAGATCGTTGCACACGAACACATCGGTATCCCCGTCGTTGTCATAGTCGGCGCAGACCATCCCCATGCCTGCGCCAGCGTGCAGTCCGACGCCCGAACGGACGCTGGCGTCCTCGAAGGTTCCGTCCCCGCGGGAGCGGTAGAAGGTGTCCGGGTCCGGTTCGTAACCCACCGGGCTGGGGTAAGCGGACAAGCCGCGCAAGGTGACGCGTTTGTGCTCTGCCGGGGAGAACTTGACGTAGTTGGAGACGTAAAGGTCAAGGTGCCCGTCGCGGTCGGCATCGAGGAAACAGACGCCGGCCCCCACGCGGCTTCCGTTGGCCACCCCCGCCGCGGCGGTCACATCGGTGAACGTCCCGTCGCCGTTGTTACGATAAAAGACATTAGGGCCGTAGTTGTTCACATAGAGGTCCTGGTCGCCGTCGTTGTCGTAATCGGCCGCTGCGACGCCGAGCCCGTGGCCGGTGTCTCCCACGCCGGCCTCCGTGGTGACATCGGTGAAGCGCCAGTTACCTTCGTTGCGGTAGAGGGCGTTTCGTGGCGGGTCGGCGGCGGGCCTTCCGAGGGTTGATCCGTTGAGGAAATAGATGTCCAACAGCCCGTCGTTGTTGTAGTCCAGCAGGGCCAGCCCGGCGCAGACGTATTCCACGATGTAGTACTTTCCGCTGCTGCCATCGGTATGGCGGAAGCGGATGCCTGTACGACGGGTAACGTCCCGCAGGACGATCGGGCCCTGGGCGCTTGCCGCACAGACGGCCAGTGGCCCCAGGCAGGCGAGCAGGGTCAGCAACAGGCATAGTCGTCTGGGGCGATCGACGGAAACGGGTATCATGGTGTGACGCCTCTGGCGCGGAGCTGGTCACGGAACCTTCTCACCTGGGCGTTTTCGGGCTCAAGCGCCGTGGCGTGGTCCGCCGCTTGGATCGCCTCGGCCCTCTTGCCGCGTCTGGCGCAGATCCGGCTCAGCAGCAGGTAGTGGCCCGCAGTCGGTTTGCGCTTCAGCGCCTCACGAGCCAACCGTTCCGCCTCGGCGAGCTGGCGGTTGCTTTGGAGGTAGACTTCGGCCAGGCCTGCATATCCGCCCGGGCTTTCCGGCGCCAGTTCCGTGATCTTCCGGAAGGCTTGCTCCGCCGCATCGAACCGCTGCAGGCGGGCGCGGAGCACACCCAGTTTCCAATAGTGTGCTGGATTGTCCGGCTCGGTCTGGACCAGCTCCTCATAAACCTGGAGAGCCTCCGACAGCCGCCCCGCCTGTTGATAAAGCGCAGCCAAGAACTTGCGGCAGAGGAGGTTCTTGGGATTCAACACCGCTGCGGTCCGCCACATCCGCTCCGCTGCATCCACTTGGCCGGCGTCCCGGTAGATCTGGCCGCCCATCGTGTAGGCCACCGAGAAATTGGCGCACGTCCATTCGAAATCCAACGTCTGGGGGGTCATCCCCTCCATGGGCTTAGACTCTTTGGCCCGCAGCTCTTTGAACTTCCGAAAGTGCTCGTCGGCCGCTTCGGGTTGCCCCAGGCGGGTCAGGGCGGTGGCCAAGCCGAAATGGGCGCGGCTCAAGTCCGGCTCGAGCCGTAGGGCCGCTTCGTAGTACGTCCGGGCATCCTCGAACTGCTTCCATTGCAAGTACGCCTGGCCCAACAGCACTAGGGGCTTTGCGGAGGACGGGTGTAAGCGGGTATGTTCCTCGAGCACATCCACGGCTTCACCCATGCGGCCCAGCCTGAGCAACACGTCGGCCCACTGGTAGACGGCCTCCGCCAGCTGGGGAGACAGCAGAGCGGCTTTGCGGAACATCTCGGCCGCCTCTTCATAATCGCCCTTCAGGGCCGCCACTTTGCCCAGCCCGTTATAGGCTTCGGCGTAAGTGGGGTCCAACTCCAGGCATCGGGTCCAGGAGTCGGACGCCGCCTGCCGCTCACCCAGGAAGAAGTGGACGGTGGCCATCAGCTCATGCACGCGGGCATCGTTCGGGTATATCTCCACCAGGCGCCCGATCTCTCGTTTCCCGTTTTCCACCACCTCGGCGATGGTTTTCGGCGGCGCCGGAGCGGGCTCGACGGTTGCCCGTCTCTGCGCCGGCGGTTCGCCTTCGGTCGGCGCGGGGACGCGACTGGCCGCGTCTGCCGACTGCGCTGGCTGGTTCGAGTGCCTTCTGTCGGGCAGCAGAAACAGACCGCAGAAGCCAAGCACCAGGCCCACCGCGACTGCAGCGGCGCCGAGGACCATCACCCGTCTTGCGCGGCCGATCCTCGGCCGCTCAGGTGTGCTGGCCGCCGTTTCCGGTCCGCCTTCGCGGCAGTGGAGACGGTCGCTGGTCACGGCGTTGCTCCCTCTGGCGTTGAGTCTGGGTCGATCGGCTCTGTGGCGCCTCGAGTCGCTTCGCCCCTCTGCCGGCCCTCGGGCCCTTCCCAACCGGTCCTGTGCAGGGCCGCAGTGACGGGTCGTGTGGTGGCTCCTCGCCCTTCGAGGATCCGCCACAGGCGGTCGGCCTCCAACCCTTCGGCCACATCCACGCCCCCACCGATCCAGCGGACAAGGACGCGATCAACCGATCGGCGGCGTCCCAAACCGAAGTGCAATCGCATTCCGTAGTGGCTCTGATAGCCACGTCCGCTGTGCACCTCGGCTATTTGAGTCAGATCCGAAGCCGCCACCTCCACGCGCGCTCCCACGCCGTCGCGGTTGGCCTTGACCCCTTCCAGCTCGATCTCGACCCAATGGTTCCCCGGCGGGGAATCGTTCCTGAGCACCGTCGGCCGGCTGCGCGAATTGAGCACGACCACGTCGATATCCCCGTCGTTGTCCAGGTCGTCGAAGCCGGCTCCTCGGCTGCTTTGCCGAACCAGCATCCCGTCGCCGGCGACAGGGGAGACGTTCACAAACCGGCCGTCTCCCGTGTTCATCAACAGCACGTTCCGCACGCGGTAGGACGTGCTGTCGTCGACAAAGTCGACATGGTCCTGCAAATGGCCGCAGGCGACGAACAGGTCGCGATCGCCGTCGTTGTCGAAGTCGACCAGACCGGCGCCCCAGTTCACGTAGGGGAACAGGCCCTGGCCAGCTCGCGCCTGTTGCGTCACATCCATGAAGAATCCGCCGCCCATATTCTTGTAGAGTACCGGCAGTTCCATGGCGTAGTCCGTCATGAAGAAATCGAGCCAGCCGTCGTTGTTGTAGTCGCCGCAGTCCACGCCCATACTGCCGTTTTCGTCGCCGTAAAGGTTATAGCCTACGCCGGCCATGAGGGCCACTTCCTTGAACCGGCCGGTACCATCGTTTTCAAAGAAAAAGTTTCCTTTCACGTCGTTGCAGACGAAAACGTCCGTGTCACCGTCGTTATCTGCGTCGGCGCAGGTCATGCCCATCCCGGTCCCCGCGTGGGCCGCCACACCCGACTCGATGCTCACGTCGGTGAAGGTCCTATCGCCGTTGTTTCGGTAGAACGTATCCGGCTCGGGCGGGAAGTCCCTGGGGCTGGGGTACCACGGGTATCCCCCCACGCTGCGCCGCACGTGGGTCTCGTAGGAGAAGCGGATGTAGTTGGACACGTAGAGGTCCAGATCGCCGTCCGCGTCGGCATCGAGGAAACAGGTGCCTGCCCCAACCTTGAAGCCATTGGCCACACCGGCCTGGTTGGTCACGTCCGTGAACGTGCCATCGCCGTTGTTCCGATAGAGTACATTGGGGCCGTAGTTGTTGAGGTAGAGGTCCAGATCACCGTCGTTATCGAAGTCCCCTGCGGTGGCTCCGAGCCCAAAGCCCTGATCACCCACTCCCGCCTCGTCGGTCACATCGACGAATCGCCAACCGCCCAGGTTGCGGTAGAGGGCGTTCCGGGGCGGCGCCGTGGCGCGGTAGCCCTTCAGAGGCGCCCCGTTGAGCAGGTAGATGTCAATCCACCCGTCTCCGTCATAGTCGAACAGGACCAG
>DQVB01000544.1 GCA_015661985.1 Planctomycetota bacterium
AAACGCAGCGTAGGATGGGCGTCCTTGCCCGTCTTTTGTCGAGGGGAGCAGGCGATCGGGCGGCGTTCGGCAAAGGTCACATTTTGTGAGGTCTGGCGCCGGCCCTCTCTTACGCGTCGGGCCCCGTCTACGACGGGCAGGATTGCCCATCCTACAATGCGGGTTTGCAACGTGGGTAGTGCTTCTCCACCAGCGCGTCCTCGCCGTGAAACACTGAAGGAAGTACTCGGAAAACGTCCACCTTTCCGTGGACTGATAACACATGCCTCCACTCGGTCAACTCCATCCGTGCGTAGCGTGGTCATTTGCGGCTGGTGCCGAAAACCCCTATGTTTTCCGTACAAAGCGCACATCGCCGTCGGGCAGCCGGAATTGCCCACGACAGTTAGCTCTGTGGCGGCATAGATTGTCGGTTGAGCCAACACCTGTCACGTCCGGAACAGAAAACCCCTGTTTTCCGCCCCTTCCGCACCGACAGTGTTGATCGAAAACCCCTCTGCGGCAATCCAGGCCAGCGAAGTCCACTTGCAGCGGGCAGCCGGGGGCGGGGCAGAACAAGCGGCGCAGAATCCGATGCACGTCGATGATGACCGGGCGGAGAAGGCGGCGCAGCCCATATCCGCCACCACTCCGCAACAGGGTCGAAAAACGACCATACCCCAACGGCCCCTTCGGGTGCGGCCGTTGTGGGCAGGTGTTGGCGAAACGCGGCAGGAATGATCAGCGGATGGGGAGGGATTCGAACCCCCGGTGGACTTGCGCCCACAGCAGTTTTCAAGACTGCCGCCTTAGACCACTCGGCCACCCATCCAAGTGCGCGTCAAGTCGGGACTTACGAAAGCGCCCGTCTGCTGCGGTTCGGGTTTTTGACACCCGGTTTGACACCTGCCAAGCTTGCATCTATCAAAAAAGACCCGCTCGGCGCGGGCGGGTATCGCAGCCCACCCGCTAGCCCAAGCTTTGAAGGTGCCACCACAAGACATTCTACCGCGCGTCGTGAACGGGCGAAACCCCACTGCGATCTTCGCCTTTTTGGAGGCGTGCCAAGAGAAGGTTGACCAAAGCACTGTAGTGCAGCCGTTTCGGCTGCTGAGAACGGCAGGCGGGACGGCTGCACCACAACAGCCGAAACGGCCGTGTGATTCTGACACGGCTCCTCATGCTGGCTGCCAAGTTGGACTTGTCCCCGTTGCCGGAATGGAGCCTGGCAAGGGGCGCCGAAGCCACGATCAGTGTGAGGCTTACGGCATCGCGCCGCAGTTGACGGCCACGTATCGGTGGCGAACCCGCGGGCTGAGGTTGTGGATCGCCTTGGCAGACAGCTGCTCTTTGCCCGAACCGGTCGGTCCTTCGATGAACGTCGTACAGTGGCTGGCCGCGATGTCCGGAGGATCTCGATGATGTGGAGGATCTCGTGGTTCTTGCCGGTGATGTCATGGAACGTGTGGCCGCGGTCGCTCTCCTTGCGCGGCATTTCCACCGTGGACCGATCACGGAAGGTCTTCACACCTCCCACCATTCCGCCGCGCTCGTCCCGCAATACCGAGGTGCTGATACTCACCGGGGTTCCCTGCCCCCGGCTGTTGAGGATATTGATCCGCCGGGTCCGCCAGGCGGCGGCCCTTCTCCATCATCTCGCGCAGAGCACATCGCGTGCGGTGGACGTTCGTCTGGAACACGTCAAAGCACTTCTGCCCCACCGCCCGGTCGCGCGGGATGCCCGTAATCCCCTTGGCCGCCCGGTTGAACGACGTGATGTTCCAGCGGCGATCGACGGTGAACACGCCGTCGGTGATGGAGCGCAGGATGATCTGGCGCACGTCTTTGGGGGAACGCTGATTCATCTGTTCGCGGTGGGGCGAGGCGACAGGTTGTGGCTGCCAGGGTCCTGGTGATCCGGGGGTTGGATCGAGCTTATTGCATTTCCGCATTTTCCTTTTCTTTTTGCAGTATCCCGCCTACCTGGCAAGCCGCCGCGGGGAACCGAACCCGGCAACAGCCATCGCTGTGCGGCGCCTTCCGGGGGCTGGCGGAAGGCGAAGGAGGCCCGCCACAGCGGGACAGACGGGGCGCTGGTCTTCCTGGGTGGCCACTTTGCCACAAACGGCGACCCTGGCAGCTGCCACCTGTCCAGTTGTCCGCACGAGCGACCCACCCTAGAATCGGAATCGGAGGGGCTTTTTGTTGAGGCGGGTCCTTGGGCGGGCGGGGGGCCCGGCCCTGTGGCTGCGGACGGGCCTTCAGATGACGCGTGTCGAAGGGTAGTTGGGCCTATGGAGAGAGGGGATGAAGCGCGGTTTTTCGAGGCGATTCTGCACTGCGTGGCCGACGGTGTGTTTACGGTGGACCAGCAGTTTCGCATCACCTCGTTCAACCGGGCGGCCGAGCGGATCACGGGGGTACGGGCCGAGCGGGCCATCGGGAAGCGATGCTCGGAGGTGTTCCATGCGGATATCTGCCAGGAGGGCTGTGCCATCCGGCGGACGCTCCAGACCGGCCGCGAGGTGATCGACCAGCCGGCCAGGATCTTGAACCAGCGGGGCCAGTCGATTCCGATCAGCATCAGCAGCGCCGTGTTGCGCGACGAAGGGGGAAGGCTGCTGGGGGCGGTGGAAACCTTCCGCGATCTGTCGACCATCGAGCGTCTGCGGCGAGAGATCCAAGGTCAGTACACCTTCGAAGACATCATCGGCCGCAGCGAGCCGTTTCAGAAGATCTTCGCCATCCTCCCGGACGTGGCGGCCAGCGAAAGCACGGTGCTGATCGAAGGGCCGAGCGGGTCGGGCAAGGAGCTGCTGGCGCGGGCCATCCACAACCTCAGCCCGCGCCGCAAGCGGCCCTATGTGGTGGTCAACTGCGGCACGTTGCCCACGACGCTGTTCGAATCGGAGCTGTTCGGCTACAAGCGGGGGGCCTTCACGGACGCCAAGAAAGACAAGCCGGGGCGAGTCGCCCTGGCCGAGGGAGGCACGATCTTCTTCGACGAAATCGGCGACCTGCGCCCCGAGACGCAGGTGAAGCTGCTGAGGCTGCTCCAGGAGCGGGAGTACGAACCGCTGGGGGGCGTCCAGACGTGCCAAGCCAACGTGCGCGTGGTGGCCGCGACGAACCGGAAACTGGCCGACCTGGTCAGCCGCGGGTCGTTCCGGGATGACCTCTATTTCCGGCTGGCCGTGGTGCGGCTGACCATCCCGCCCCTGGCCGAACGCCGCGAAGACATCCCCTACCTGGTCGAACATTTCATCGAGCGGTTCAACGCCAAGCAGGGGAAGCGGATCCAGGGCGTCAGTCCCGCGGTGATGGAGGTCCTCATGCGGCACGATTTCCCCGGCAACGCCCGCGAACTGGAAAACGTCATCGAATACAGCTTCGTCCTCTGCCACAACGGGCTGATCGGCATGGAGCATTTGCCCGAGTACCTGCAGGCCAAGGCCACCAGGCGGGACGAGGGGGTGAGCGGGCCGCTCGCCATGCCGCCGTTGAAACAAAGCGAAGCCAACGCCATCCGCATGGCCCTGAAGCGCCACGGGGGACACCAGGGGCGCACGGCGCGGGAGCTGGGCATCAGCCGAACTACCCTGTGGCGCAAGATGAACAAGTACGGGATCCGGGCCAGCGATTTCGGGGCTGGCCCCACGAAGTTTCATATATGAAACAGCCCAATGTTTCGCCTGTTTCATATATGAAATGCCGGCGCGCTCTCCGCCCGAGCGCGGCCTTCTGACCCAACTCCTTTCGCCTGAACACGTTAAGATTACTTCCTTCGAATTTCCCGCCCTGTGGCATCCGGTTTGCCCGTCCGTGAACAAACCAGATCGGGAGGCCGGATGTGAAACTCGCCATGCCCCGGATGGGTGAAACGATCGCGCCGTGCTTTGAGTACTGCGCCACCATGGCCATCTTCACCATCGAGGGCGGGCGGGTGGTCGACCAGGTGGATTTCCCCCTGCGCAGCCGAGACCCGTTGGATCGGGTCCGTCTGCTTCGCGACCAGCAGGTGGACACGATCATTTGCGGTGGGGTGCAGGATGTGTTCGAGGAGTTGGTGCGAGCCAGTGGCATCGAGGTGATCTCCTGGGTGTCCGGTTCGGTGGATGATCTGTTGGATCTGTATCTGCAGGGCAAACTTGTCCCCGGCGGTACCCGGCGGCGGAACCGGCCTCGGGGGCTCGGGTCGGAAGGCACCTCAGGGGAGCGTTGAGCGGTGGACGCCAGAACCAAGTACAGTTTCTATGTCGAGCCCAGGGCTTTGGAGGTCCGCGGCCGCCCGAAGAAGTTCCTCCGCGCCATGGCGGCCGTATTGGAGCACAGCAACTACGCCGTGGCCCTGGACACCTACGCCCGTCTGGCAGCCCGTTGCGCCCGCTGCGCCGCCTCGTGCCAGCTGTACGAGACGACGGGGCAGCCGGAGGATATCCCCTGTCAGCGGTCGGAGCTGTTGTTGCGTGTCTATCGCCGCTATTTCACCCCAGCAGGGCTTTTGCGTGCCCGGCTTTTCGGAGGCTTCGTGCTCACCGACCAGTATCTGGACGAGATGGCCGAAGCGTACTATCGCTGCACGGCGTGCCGGCGCTGCAAGAACAGCTGCCCGCTGGGTATCGACCACGGCCTGATCACCCATTTGGGCCGATGGCTGTTGGCCGAGATCGACGTGATTCCGAAGGCCCTGGTGGTCGCGGTTCGCGAACAGCTCGAGGGTGTCGGCAATACGTCCGCGATTCCGGTACCGGCCCTGAAGGACACCTGCGAATTCCTGGAAGAGGAACTCCAGGACATTTACCGCGTGGAGGTGAAGTTCCCCTTCGACGTGGAGGGGGCCGAGTATGTCTTTTTCCCGGCCGTCTCCGACTTCCTGTTGGAGGCGGACACACTCATGGGCAACGCGGCGGTGATGCACGTGACGGGGGGTTCGTGGACCATCGGCACGGGCAATTACGATGGGATCAACTACGGCCTGTTCTACAGCGACCGGATGATGGAGCGGATCGTCAACAAGATGGTGGCCGAGGTCCGGCGGCTGAAGGCCGAGAAGATCCTCATCGGCGAATGCGGCCACGCCACGCGTGCGGCCTGGTACGTGCCGACCTTCGCCGGCCCTCACGCGCCGCCGGTCGTCAACTGCATGGAATACGCGCACCAGATGCTGGAAGCGGGCAAGCTGCCGTTGAAGAGAGAATTGATCGAGGATCGAGTCACGTACCACGATCCGTGCAACATCGCGCGAGCCGGCCGGATCGTCGAGCAGCCGCGGGAGATCCTGAAAGCCATCTGCCGCGATTTCGTGGAGATGACGCCGAACCGCACGGAGAACTACTGCTGCGGCGGGGGCGGCGGCACCGTGTCGATCGACGAGATCCGGGCCTTCCGCACCGGCCCCTCGGGACGGCGCAAGGCGGAACAGATCCGTGCCACCGGCGCCCGGTACGTCGTCTCACCTTGCGCGAACTGCAAGAAGCAGCTCCGCGAAGTCTGCCAGGACAACGGCCTGGATGACGTGGAAGTGGTGGGGCTGCACGACCTGCTGTTGCAGGTGATCGATTTCGGGGTCCCCTCAGGCCGTCCGGCGGAACGGGAAGCGACGCCTGTGGAAAGCGATCCGCCGTCGACGTCGACAGACCGAGGTTAACGCAGGTCAAGCGTCCTCGCTTGCCCTGTGACCAAAACAGAGGCGTGCACGGTGTGCATCGTCGGCATGATGACTCCAACTAACAGGGATTTCCAGGTGAGGTGCTGATGGACATCTGGCTGCAGTGGGCTTCGGGGCCGCTGTTCCGGGCAGCCTTCGTCTTCATGGTGCTCGGGCTGGTCCGCCATGCGGTGATGACTTTGTGGGAGGTGGTCCGCGCGATACATCGTGCGGGCGACAAGAAGATCCCCGCTCGCCGGATCGTGGCGGCCACGGCCGGCTGGCTGGTGCCGGTGGGCCGGATGGCCGATCGTCCCGTGTTCAGTCTCACCAGCGTGGCTTTCCACGGGGCGGCGATCCTGACGCCCGTTTTCCTGGCCGGCCACATCGCGCTGTGGGAGAGAGCGTTGGGGATCGGCTGGCCGGCACTGCCCAACCGGGTGGCCACCTCCTTGACCGTGGTTGCCGTGGTCGCTGCGGTGGGTTTGGTCATCCAGCGG
>DQVB01000717.1 GCA_015661985.1 Planctomycetota bacterium
GCTTCAGCGCTCGGCGCAGGTCCTCGGGCGAAGGGATCCGTACCGGCGCACCGCGTGGCTCGCCCGACCGGTCCTCGCCCACAGCCGCCGCGGCTTCGGTGCCCGGGGCCCCCGCGATGGCCGCCGTCTCTGCCGGGGTGCCTTCGTCACCTTCGTCACCTTCGTCACTGGATCCACAGCCTATTGCCGCTGCCACCAGGCAGGCACAGAGGAGCTTGGCCAACAGCGTAGCCGTCCCTTGCCCAGAGATGCCCTTGGGGCGGCATGCCGCGTGTCCGCCGCCTTCTGCAGCGCGCTTCCCACGTCGAATCGGAACAGCACCGAAGCATGCGGATGATACGCCGGTATAGCTCTTAGTGAAAATCATGCATGCGGCCTGTCTGCTTGGCCAGTGGCACATCGCCATCTTGCTACTGGCCCAAGTACGGTTGAACCTCAATAAAGTTGAACATCAGCTGCCGGCCGATGGGGCCACCAGGGGAAGTCGGGCTCGCCCAGTCGGAAACGGTCAGCCGGGCCGTGTCGCTGCGGGCACGGAAGACGCGCCAGTGGTAGTTCATCCAGTAGCGATAGTGCCGGTCGAACTTGCCCAGCTGATGGGCGTAGCAGTTGGGAAAGGGGAATTGGAAGGAACGTTTGGGGTCCGCAAGCGAATCGACGCCTTCGATGTCGATCGATACGGCGTGCAGCCGCTTCTCGGACCGCTCGTGGATCAAGTCCTGATAGTCACCCGTGATCATCTTCAGGCTGTACAGCCGGCCGGGCTCGAGCCCGACGATCCGCTGGCTGAATCGATTCGGCCCCCGGGCACTGCGTCTCATGCACAAGAACTGGTCACCCAGCGACGTGCGCGGATAGCGGCCCTCGAGCCAACTGTATCCCGGGTACTTCCTGATGGCCGCACTGCCCGGCTCGGCTTCCTCGATCCGCCAGCCGACCAGCCCCTCCGCGAAATCCGGATTGTCGAGGTGTGCCAGACGGTACGGATCGCTCGCCAGCGGTTCCGTACGGCCCTCGATGCAGTAGTGCCGATAGAGCCGCCCCGCCCAGCGGACGTTTTCCTCGTCGGCATAGGACGAGTGGTAGTATTGCACGCCGCCGATCCCGAACAGAGCTGGGTGCGTGGCCAGCGTGTGCATTTCGATGTCCATGAAGACGCGGAAACTGACGTCCGGCCGGACGTTCAAGCTTTCGGTCGGCTGCGACATGTAACCGTAGACGATGACCAGGTGGCGAGTGACGCCGGGAAGGGCCTTTTCGAACCGTGGGACGACTTCCGCGACGGCCCGCACGGCGGCCTCTTCCGCTTCGGCCCGCGTCGGTGCCTCGGGCAGGTACCGCTCCAAACAGATGTATCCTCCGCTTGCGATGCACACCTTGGCGAAGGCCGTGCTGCGGTCGGCAGCGGAGAAGCTCCCGCCGTAGCCGTAGGGCAGGAAACGTTTGTTGGCGTATTCCGGATCAGCCAGGATCCGTTCGACGGCCTTCCGGTAAACGTCGTAGATGGGGCTGTCGCCGCCGCCGAACTCGTCCATGATGATCCCGGCCATGAGCGGATGCCGGATTCCCAACGCCCGGGACCACTGACGATAGACCTCCTCCACGGCCGCCTCGCCCGTCGTTTCGGGTCGCGGCACGCCGGTAATCGTAATCCAACGTCGCCCGGATCGTGTCCACCCTTCCAGTTCGGGCGGCACCTCAGAACCACCGCTGATCATCGTGGTGACGTTGGGCAACACGTCTTGGGAGAGGAAGGACCAATCGTAAGGGCCGTAGGGATGGATGTGCGGATCCGCCCCGTAGAAAGCATGTTGCAGTTCCGGGATGGCACGGACCACGAGCGGACCGCACTGGACGGCTCCCTGGACGACGATCGAAAGGGTATGGGGCCCCGCGCGGAGGAAGCGCATCGCTTCGTGCGTTGATCGGCCTTCACCTGAATGCACGACGATCGTTGGGCCTCGCTTCGCGGCATCGAGGACCACTTTCGCCGAGGCCCCGACGGTCGTCCATGCCGAACTGCGGACGAAAACCCAACGGTCAACCGGCAACGTAAAGGTGTACGTCCTGCCTGGGCGCGGTTGGCGAAGGTCCAAGAGCTCCCACACGAGATTGTTGAGGATCCTGATCCCCCGGTAGCCTTCCGTCTGGCCGGGCCAGACGAAGCTGGCCGAGGATTCCTCCCCGACCAGCGACCCGTCCGGCCTGCGCACCGAGGCGTTGAGCCGGTACGTGCCCGGCGACACCTTCGCGAGGTCAAAGGCGATCGTCGCCTTGCCGCCGGCCGGGACCGCACTGGTTGCCGCCGGGGCCACGGGCGTCGCATCGTCCGCCCTGCGGACCGCTACGCGCAGCCTCGCCCCGGCCGGCAGGGGCTGCATGGCACGCACGTCCAGCTCAATCAACACCTTCCCGGGATCTGGATAAGGGCGAGCCGCCACAGCCGGCCGGCGGAAGATGGCCGTGTCCTTTCCGCGGTCAACCGCCTGGCGCTTGTAGAGAACCAACATCTCCCGGGCCGACAGCGGCCGGTCGTAGATCCGCACCTCGTCGATCAGGCCATGAAACCATTGCCTTCCGAGGCCCAGGCAGCGGCCGATCCAAAGCGGCACACCGGCCAGCGCCGGGGTGAGCCCTTGCGACCGCCTGTCGACGATCAGCCCGTCCCGATAGAGTCGGACCGTGTCGCCATCGAAGGTTATCGCCAGGTGCGTCCATTGGCCCACCTCGATCTCACCGAAGCCGCCCAGTCGCTGGAAGCCGCGGCCGTCGGCCAGGCATCCCATGAGCGATGCGTCGCCATGGTAGGTGTTGATGGCCAAGACGAGTCGTTCGTCCGCCCACGCACCACCCGTGCTCCAATTGACGATGCCGCCTTGAAGCCTCTCCGGCCGGCACCAGACGGACACCGTCCCGCCGCCGCTGATATCGAGCCCCTTGTCCGCGCCGCAGTCGACATAGACACCTTGGCCGTCGAAGACCAGCGCCGTGCCCCACGATGCGCGGGCCCACTTGGCGTTGCCGTGGATCGTCCCGTGGTGGTCGTGCCCGCTGCGATCCCGAGCCACACCTCCCGTTCCTTCGTCGAGGGGGTAGTAGGCCGCCAGCCCCCGCTCGGCGGCCCCGCCGCGGCTGGCCCACAAGAGTACACAAAGTGCGGCGATCGGCGGTGCGTACTTTCCGATGCTCATAGGCCGATTCCTCCTTCCACCTCAAGAACCGTCGCGGCCGTCCGCAAGCGTCCAACGCGGACCCCACAGGCTGAACGAGCGTGCGCGGGTTGTCCGAACAGACACGCGGGCGGAAACCCCAAAATACGAACCACGAAAGCGCGAAACAAGCACAAAACCCGAAATTCACCCCAGCGTTCCAAACCGGTAGTGGAGGATGGACACTCCTGTCCGTCACCGGCGGGACAAAACACGCTCGGAGGCCGAGAGCAGTAGATGTCAAAAAACCTGAGCTTTGCGATACCGGCCGGAATCGGCGTCCGAGCCCGTGATTGACGGGCAAGAATGCCCATCCTGCGTTTTCTTTCTGCAACGTCGGGGTTCAACTCTTGCAAATGTACCCATGCACCGCTCGTTGCTGTGCCGCAACCACCGGTCAGCAGCTTTTGTCATCCGGATTCGGGTCGTTCGTTTCGCTATTCGGATTTGAACATTCGGGTTTGTCGTTAGCGGTGTCGCAGAA
>DQVB01000592.1 GCA_015661985.1 Planctomycetota bacterium
AAGTTCCACGAAGTACCGGCCCATCACGACGCCCAAGCGTATTTAGACGCCTGCATCGGACCGGCAGGCATCGGGGAGGAAAAGGGCTTCGCTCTATTCCGGACCATAGCCGGCCGAAACGGGCCTCTTACACCCCGTGCCATGACACGCCATGGCGTAGTTCGGCTGATCGAACGCCGTTGGCGAGCCGCCGGTTTGAACCATCGTATTCGCCGCCACACCTTTCGCTCGGCTTTTGCCGATTTTATGGGGTGTCGGGGGTGGTTTCGGCTCGGGTCCTGGGGTGGCAGAATAGCGGTAGACTCCGCCCGCGTGGCACAACAGGGATACGGTTGTGTCTGAGAGGAATCCGCCATGTTTCCGTTGCCCATCGCCGCTGAGGCATTGTTGACGGACTGCCGTGTTGCCTTTACCATGCCGACCTTTAGACGCGCTCTGGTGCTGCTGGTCGCCTGGCGGGGCAGTGTGGCGTCGGTGAGGCGAGGACAGTTGAGCGAAAGCATATACAATTCGCGCTGAGCTGCAACATGTTTTAGTCACACGTCCGTAATACGCGGGCAGTCCAAAGTGAGGCTGTGCAGGTGGCGCATGGAGGTGATGTGGGCCAGCGCTGCGTCCGTGACGTTTGCGCCGTGAATGTCGAGCTCTTCAAGGGAGGTCATGGAGCTCAGGTTCTTGGCGATGAACTCATCCGTTACATCCGGGCCTCTAATGTGCACGCATACGGGAGTCATGAGCAGTTCGTCGCCCCGCAAGCGTCGCAACCACGCCGGCGCAGGAGGTGGTGCTTTGGCATTCTTCATCTGTGGGCGGAAGTGAACCGCCCCGCCAGCCGCCGTCATGGCGCCGACCGCCCGCCGCAGCCTCCTGGCCCTATACAGGGCCATCCCCAGCCCAAGCGCCACAATGGTCATCGCGACGAATACGGTCTTCAGGCTGAACTGAAACCGCCTGCGCCGTTTGGACTTCCCGGGCGCGTTCATCATCAGGCTCCCGAACCACCTCGGGCGTAGAGATCGCCAGCCGGAACTCGGGCGGTACGCGACATCGTCGGCTGCACCGTTCCCGTCAGGTCCTCGGTTGCTGTGCCGGAAGTGATCGCTGGCAGGTGTAACCCAGTTCAATGAACTGCAACGGAACGGTCCATTGCCCGCAATGGGTGTCCTTTCTGCGCGTGGCCGAACGCCTGGAGCCCTGGGTCGCTGAAGCGAAAGCGGCAATGAATTGCCGCACTCCAAAGTGTCCCAGAGGGCGGGGTAAACACGTATCTTTCAGCTTTGGGCGGAGGCCTCACCCCGTAGTGTCGCCGGTACGCTCGTCCCACAGGGGCTGATCGGGTCTTGCTACTTGCACATGAGCACGCCGTGCGAACATCTTTGGGGTTCTGGATGACGGGATGGAAGCCCATCCCAGGCCAGGAGTAGCCCATCTCGCCTCCGGCCGGGCGTTTCTCTTCACACGCGGGTCCCTGCCAGGAGGGCCGCCGATCACACGGTTGGCTCGCGAGAGTCCTTCGGTTGCGGAACCCGACTGCCTCAGGAGGCGGCTGCAGTGGCCGTTTCGGGCGTAAGCGCTTGGAGCATTTCCAGATGTGTTTCGGCTGAGCGGCGGATGTCCTCGGCCAGCCGTTGCAGTTCGGGCTGGGCGGCCAGCAGATCGGCACGTCGCCGGATGAGCTCCACGTCCCGGCGATGGTATTCGGTGGCGCGGCGGATCACGTACGAGACATCCAGGTCATTCAGGGCGGCGAAGGCCATGGGAAACTGGCCCACATCCGGCACGCCGTCGAGCTGCTGGATGGCTTGGACCACGCGCACCGCTTGGGCTTCCTGATCGGCGGCGATGCGAGCCAGTACTTCCAGGGCCTCCTGCCCGTTCCGTCGAGCCCACAAGTGGCTGCTGGTCACATAACGGGGCAACGAGCGGTAGAGAATCCGCAGCAATTGATTCAGGACATCGATCGTCTCCAGCCGGTCCATGTACGTCTCCACAGGGTCAGAAGAGCAACGTGGCGGTGGCCGCCTTGGCCCAATGGAACAGACCGTTCCACCAGATACCCAACAGGACGATAGGCACGGCAAGGATCAGGCAGTACGCGCCTGGGGCCGAGGCCAAGGGAATGGTCGGGGCGGGGCGGTGCTCCGGTTCGGGATGGAGCATCATCACCTTCACCACGCGAAGGTAATAGAACAGGCTGAGTACGGTGTTCACCGCGCCGATGGCCAGGAGCGTTAGCAAGCGGGCATTGAACAGCGCCGCGAAAACGGTGAACTTGGCGGCGAACCCCGCCAGCGGCGGCAGCCCGACCAGGCTGAACAGGACCACCGCCGTGCACACGGCAAGACCCGGGGAACGGCGCACCAGACCGGCGTAGTCGTCGATCTGTTCGCTGGCCAACGCATTGCGCAAGAAGGCCACGACGGCGAAGGCGCCCAGGTTCATGAACAGATAGATGCCCATGTAGAAGGCCAGCGCCGCGACGGCCGAACGGGCTCCGCCGGGTTGTTCCCCGGCCAGCTCGACGGCCGCCGCCACGGCCATCATCATGTAGCCGGCGTGGGCGATGGTGGAATAGGCCAGCAGCCGCTTCATGTTCTGCTGGCCGTAGGCGGCCAGGTTGCCGAAGGTGCAGGTGACGGCGGCCAGCAGTGAAATGATCCCGACGATATAGCGTCGCGCAGGAGCCAACGGATCGGACGGAGGCGACTGGACGCTCCGCGCGGCCGGCGGGTCGGCATGTGCCGCGCCCGGCAGGCTGGCCAGCACCACCGCAGGTCGGTCCGCTTCGGCCCGTGTCATTTCCCCAGGGCCCGCGACGTGACCCAAGCCCAGCGCGATGCGGACCACCAACGCCAGGGCCGCTGCTTTGGAAGCGATCGACAGGAACGCGGCCACCTCGGCTGTGGCCCCCTCAAAGACGTCAGGCGTCCAAAAGTGAAAGGGTACGGCGGAAAGCTTGAAAGCCAGGCCCACGGCCAACATCATCCCACCCAGCACCAGGACCGTGGTCTCTTGGTTGCCCGGGCCGATCGCCAGCAACGCGGCCAGTTGCCGGGCCATGGTGGGTATGTGGGCTGAACCGAGCAGGCCCACCAGGAGACTGATCCCGTAGAGCATCACCCCTGCCGTGGCCGCCCCGAAAACGGCAAACTTCAACGCCGCCTCGCTGCTCCGCGGCCGGTGCCGCAGCAGGCCGGCCAAAACGTACGACGGGACGCTGGCCATCTCGATCGCCAGAAACACCATCAGCATGTGGTTGGCCGCAACCATCAGACACATGCCCAGCGTGGCGCCCAGGATGAGCACGTAAAACTCCGTCGCCTGATCCGGCTCCGGCACCCCGGTCGTCTGGGCGAACGTGGCGAACAACAAGGCGAAAAACAAGAGTAGACTGCGCATGTAGACGGCGAAGGGATCGAAGACCAGCATGCCGCTAAAGATCGGCCCGTATTCGATGCCCCCTTGGCCCAAGTAGCGCCACGGGGCTGCCAGGTATAGGGCAACGGCCGAACCGAGGAACATGACCACGAATGGATGGACCCTCTGCCGTCCGTCCAGCATCCGCACAAGAAGCAGCAGTACGATGGTCGCGCAGACGGCCAGTTCGGGCAGGAAGGCCGGCAGCGACCGGATCACGGTGTCGTCGATGGTCTGTTGGATCAGCTCGTAGAAGCTCACGGTGATGCCTGGCTCTCGGACGGAATCGCAAGTCGATGATGGGAGCGGGCCGTTGTGGCCAGCGCCGTGGCCGCCCCAGGGGGCTGTCCCGGATGAGCGGGCGGGTCGGAA
>DQVB01000139.1 GCA_015661985.1 Planctomycetota bacterium
GAGGCGATGATATCCTCCTGGATCTGGGTGGTGGCACCCCCCGGCGTTTGGGTGATCGTTGTGCGCGAGATCGTGCTGATATCACCCAGCAGGCTGCGATCGAAGAGGATGGAATCCTGCAGTCCCAGTTCCACGCCGAATTCGTCGGTGTTCTTCAAAGAGACCTCGGCGATCAGCACCTGGATCATCACCATGGGCGGGCGGGCATCGAGTTGCTCCACCAGATCGACGATTTCGTCCATGTATCGCGGTGTGGCGCTGACGACCAGGCTGTTGGTCACCGTTTCCGGCACGACGACCACTTCCCGTTCGAACAGCTCGAAGGGACTGACCAGTCCGGGGGCGCCCTGTTCTACCTGTCGCTCGCTGGCCAGGTAGTCGTTCACGGCCGTGGCCACGGCGTCGGCGGGAGAATTCTTCAGCTGGAAGACCCTGGTCTGGCGTTTGCGGATCTCCGGTTGATCCAATCGCACGAGGATCGCTTCGACCACGGCCAAACTGGCGGCCGTACCGGAGGCGATGATCGCATTGGTGCGGGCGTCCACGGAGAAACGGAGCGGCACCAGGGTGCTTTCCCCTTCGGCCGGAGCCGTCTGGACGGCCATCTCGCCGGCCGCCGTCGGCTCGCCGAACAACTCCTGGAGCATGTCCGCCAGCGCTTGCGCGTCCCCGTTGACGATCTCGAAAACCTTGATCTGGGCCTCGGCGGCCGGCAGCCGATCCAGCTCATAGATCAACGCCTCGATCAGCGGTATGCTGACGGCCGGGGCGGAGACCAACAGGGCATTGGAGCGGGTCAGGGCGGTGATCTGCACGTCTGCCAGGATCCCCGAGCTGAGGAGCTTCTTGCCCTCGGCGTCCACCTTGAGGAACCGCAGTGTGACGGACTTCTGGCCGGCTTGCTGCTGTGCGGCTGCGCCCGGGGCCGCTCCCTGGATGGCCTCCATCAGGGCGTTGGCAGCGTCCTCGGCGGGAATGTTCTGCAACTGGAACAGTCGGATCTCGTTGACCGCCTTGCTGTCCGGCGTGTCCAAGCGGGCGATCATCTGCGCCACCTCGGCCAGGTCCCGCGGACTGCCGGAGACGACGACCGAATTGGAGCGGAAATCGGCGGTCGCCACCACTTGTGTTCCTAACCCCTCGCGCTCCTCGTAGAACTGGTTGATCATCTCGGCCACGGCCTCGGCCGCCCCGTGTTCCAGCCGGAAAACCTGGAACTGCGTTTCCGGGGCCACAGGCTTGTCCAATCGGCGGGCCAACTGGAGGGCCGTTTCCACGTTCTGCGGCCTGCCCACGACCAACAGCGCGTTCGGCTTGACCAGCGGTGTGATCGTCACCGAACCTTGGCGCGGTTCGTACACTTCGCCGTACACCTGCTGGACGATCTCTGCCAGCGGCTGGCAATTCACATGCTGCAGCATCAGCACCCGCACGGCTGGCTCGGTCACTTCGCTGAGCTTCTCGATCTGTTCGATGATCTGCATCACCTGTTCCACATCCGACTGGCGGCCCCTGATGATCAAGATGTCCAGCCCGGGGAGCATTTCCACCTGAACCGGGCCCAAAAGCCCGGCACCCTCGCCCGGAACAGGTTCAGCAGGCACTGGTGCCTCGGCCCCGGGTGGCGGTGCCTGGCCGGGCGCAGGCGCGCTGGCAGCCGGCGCTTCACCCTCCTCCTGGCCCGCCTGCGGACTGGCCGCCGCAGGCTCTGAACCCACCTGGGCGAAAAGCGTGGTGAGCAGCGAACCTCCCCGGCGGTTTTCGGAACGGTAACCGGACGCCCGCTCGCCGGGTGCATTGGCCACCTGAATCGCCTCGACCGCCTGGCGGATGTTCACCCGCCGTGCTGTGCGCAACGAGACCAACGCCACGTGAGGCCCCGAGGGCAGGGGGGGATGGTCCAACGTCTGTAGCAGACGCACGCCGGAGCGCACTACCGAGGCCGGCCCTTCGATCAGCACTCGGTGATTCCGGCGGTCCACGGCCAGCCGGAGCTGGCCACCGTCGGCCAGGGCCAACTGGTAGCGAGCCACTTCGGGACTGGGACTGGCTACGCCGGTCAACCGGTTGCCCAGCATCTTCATCAGGCGTGCCTCCAGGTCCTGGCCGGACGTGTTCACCAAACGCACCTCCTGGGCCGCGCCGGCTGCGGGTGCAGTAGCAACCAATTGGCCGATCCGCTGGGCGATCTGCGGATGCACCTCAGGCGGAGCCAGTATCAGCAGCTGGCCCGTTCGAACATCGGGGGCGATCCGCACCCCCGTCTGTGGACCGTACTGGCCGCCCAAAGCCGCAGCCACCGCCTGCACCGCAGCGGGTGGACACGCATAGGCCCGCATGACCGGCTCGGCCGACGCCCCTTGCGGCATCGGACCCTGGACAGCCGCCGCCTGTGCAGGCTGCCCCGGCACCTGGGCCACATACAGTATCGCCGGCCGTACCGCCGGCCCAGCAAAGCCGGGGTGCTGGGCGTCGGCCACCCGCTGTTCCATCAGAAGCCACCCGCAGGCCAGCAGGCACCACGCCAGCACGACAATGGCTCCTGAACCGATGCACCTCCCTCGCGTGGCCATCAAGCTAGATCCCCAACTTAAAGCCTCGTCAACAAAGGTCTCGCTCTGCCGGTTGCGGCCTCGCCGTGTTGACCCGCGAACCGTGGACGGACCCATCAGTCATCACTC
>DQVB01000653.1 GCA_015661985.1 Planctomycetota bacterium
GCAACGGCCGGATCGGGGCCTGTCTTTTCGTCATTGGGGTTTGGGGCATTTCGGATTTGTCGTAAGGTGTGTCGCAGAGTCGCGCACGGTGATTTAGAGTCTCATACTTGTACATGTCCGTCCCGTGCGGGCATGTTGTGGGTTATGGGGCGGCAGGCTGGAAGCCTGCCCCCCGCTGGACGATCTGTTGCGTCATGGCGTTGCACCCCTGCGCGAATCGCCCCCGGCTGTCCCCTTGGCCGCAGCGGGGCTGTGCGATACGCTTTGGGTTTCCATTTTCGGGCGGGTCTTTTGTTTTTTGAGGGGAATTGTGCGTGTCTGATCGCTACCAGCGGAGGCGGGAGCGGCTTCGTCGGGCTTTGGCCAAGGCCGACTTGGGTTCAATGCTGGTTACCCATAGCCCCAATGTGACCTATCTGACCGGGTTTACCGGGTCTGACAGTTATCTTTTGATCCGGGATGACGCCGAGACGCTCATTACGGACGGCCGGTACACAGCGCAGTTGGCCGAAGAGTGCCCGGGGTTGGATCTTCATGTGCGGCGTCCTGGGGAGGAGATGGGCAAGGCTGTGGCTACGGTGCTGCGGCGCTCGCGGTTGGGGCGAGTGGGGATCGAGGGCGACTCGATGAGCGTGGGGTTGCGCGAGACGATCCTGGGCCAGCTGCCGAAGGTGGAGTTGGTGACCACTTCGGGGCTGGTTGAGACCTTGCGGGCGGTGAAGGACCGGCAGGAGGTTGAGGAGATACGTCGAGCGATCTGGTGTGCGGAGCGGGCCTTTGGGGTGGTTCGGGCGTCGCTCCGGCGAGAGCAGACGGAGAAGGAGGTGGCCGACGCCCTGGAGCACCAAATGCGGTTGTTCGGTGCCCGGTCGGGGGGGTTCGCTGCCATCGTGGCCGTGGGGGCTCGGGCGGCCCTGCCGCACGCCACGCCTGGGGGCCAGCAGATCGGGTCGGGTGACTTTGTTCTGATGGATTGGGGGGCCGACTGCGGGCTATACAAGAGCGACTTGACGAGGGTATTGGTGACCGGTAGAATCCCGCCGAAACTCGAGCGGTTATATGGGGTTGTGTTGCGCGCCCAGGGGAAGGCGATTGCCGCGATCCGGCCTGGTGTGGCCGCTGCTGAGGTGGACCGGATAGCTCGGCAGATCATCGCGGAGGCCGGGTTTGGTCGATATTTTGGGCATGGGCTGGGGCACGGATTAGGATTGGAGGTCCACGAGGCCCCTCGGTTGGCGGCCAGCAGTCGTGCGGTGTTGAAGCCGGGGATGGTGGTGACTGTCGAGCCCGGCATCTATCTGCCGAACTGGGGTGGGGTGCGGATCGAGGACGACGTGTTGGTCACCCGAAACGGGCATGAGGTGCTGACCACAGTGGCCAAACAGTGGGACCAGATCGTGGTCCACTGAGGTGGCCGCAAGCCGGAGTGATATAGGATGGCAGGTTCTGGGCCGCAGCAGGACATTTTTGACGTCCGCAAGATCCGTCGTCTCGTGGAGTTGATGAAGGAGCACGAGCTGAGCGAGATCGACTTGCGGCAGGGAGACACGCGGATCCAGATCCGCCGCGGGGCGCCGGCCGCCGGGCCCGAGAACTCGCCCGTCCAGCCACCCCGGCTCCCGGCGTTGGAGAAGCCGGCCGAGGCCCCGGAGAGTCGCACAGCCGCAGCGACCCCTCAGGAGGAGCATATTGCCCTGATCACCAGCCCCATGGTGGGCACCTTCTACCCCGCTCCCGACCCGGACGCCCCTCCGTATGTCAAGGTGGGCGACCATGTGCATCCCGACACCACGGTGTGCATCATTGAGGCGATGAAGGTTTTCAACGAGATCCAGGCCGAGGTGTCGGGGAAGATCGTGGCGGTGCTGGTGGACAACGGCGAGCCGGTGGAGTACGGCCAGCCACTGTTCAAGGTGGACACACGGAGGTAGTGGCAGGGGTGGCCTCTGATCGGTCCGGCATGCTTACCCCAGGCGGTCCCGGTCCGGCCGCCACGTCGCCGGCCGAGCCGCGCGGCACGAGGAACGATTCCCAGGAGATCGGTTTTTTCTGGTCAGCCGAGCGATGTTCAAACGGATTCTGGTAGCCAATCGCGGCGAGATCGCCCTGCGGATCATCCGGGCTTGCCGGGAGATGGGCATCGAGACGGTGGCCATTTTCAGCGAGGCCGACCGCGGGGCGGCCTATTTGGAGCTGGCCGACGAAGCCTACTGCGTCGGTCCGGCCAAGGCTTCGGAAAGCTACCTGCGGGTGGACCGGGTGATCAGCGCCGCGGAGATCGGCAACGTACAAGCGATCCATCCCGGCTACGGCTTCCTGGCGGAAAACCCCTATTTTGCCGATGTCTGCCGCAGCTGCCAGATCGAGTTTATCGGGCCCACGCACGAGGTCATGTCGCTGGTGGGCGATAAGAACGCGGCCCGGAAGTTGGCCCGGGAACACGACGTGCCCGTCGTGCCGGGCAGCGACGGGCTGGTCGGCACCGTGGACGAGGCGTTGGCGGTGGCCCGGGGCATCGGGTTTCCCGTGTTGATCAAGGCCGCGGCCGGCGGCGGTGGACGCGGGATGCGGGTGGCACTGACCGAGGAGGCCCTCCGCAACGCCGTCCAGCAGGCCCAGGCTGAAGCCGACGCGGCCTTCGGCAACGCGGACGTCTACCTGGAGAAGTACATCGAACATCCGCGGCACATCGAGGTCCAGATCTTGGCCGACGCCCATGGCAATGTGGTCCACCTGTGGGAGCGCGACTGCACGACCCAGCGACGCCACCAGAAGCTGATCGAGGAGAGCCCCGCGCCCAATTTGGATCAGGCTACCCGACAGGCCCTCTGCGAAGCGGCCGTGCGCCTGGCCAAAGCAGCCAACTACCTCAACGCCGGCACCGTGGAATTCATCGTCGATCGCCAGGGGCGTTTCTACTTCATCGAACTGAATGCGCGGATCCAGGTGGAACACCCGGTCACCGAACTGGTCACCGGCATCGACCTGATCAAGGCCCAGATCCGCATCGCGGCCGGCGAGCCCTTGGCCTTCGGCCAGGAGGATATCCAGCCGCGGGGGGCGGCCATCGAGTGCCGCATCAACGCCGAGGATACGGGGCGGAACTTCCGGCCCTCGCCCGGTCGGATCGAGCAGATCCACGTGCCGGGCGGGTTCGGCACCCGCTTCGACTCGCACGTGCACCCAGGCTACGTGGTTTCGCCCCACTACGACTCGATGCTCGGCAAACTCCTGGTGCACCAGCCGACCCGCCCCGAGGCCATCGCGGCGATGAAACGGGCCCTCCAGGAATTGCGGATCGAGGGCGTGAAGACAACGGTGCCCCGCCTGGCGGAGATCCTGGACCATCCCGCCTTCACCGAGGGCCGCATGGATACCACCTTCCTGGAGCGGACGTGGCCCAGCGGGTGAGGCCCGGCGGCCGGGAGACTGTTCCCAGCCGCCCCGTCGAGCTAAAATAGAAGGTTCGATACCTATGGCCAGCCCCCGGGAGTGGCCGGAAAACGGGAAGAACAAGCCGAACTGTGAGCCACGCCCCAGCGTACGCTGAGTGCCGAGACGGCAGTTTTGCCCTCAGGGGCTGTGGGAGAATCACGGCACCATTTCGGCTGTTGTGGTGCGGGCGTCTCGCCTGCGACTGCCGGCCGCCGGGACGGTTCGACCACAATGGTTCGGTCAACTTGTTTTGTTACGCCTTTGGTAGTTTCATCCAGATCGATTCGGTTCGGAGCCCTCGATGAGCACACCCCTGTCCAGTCCTGCTCGCCCCGTAACGGACCTTCGACGTGTGGCCATCCTCTTCTCGGGCGGTCCCGCGCCGGCAGCCAACGCAGTGATCGTGTCTGCAGCGACCTGTTTTGCCAAGGCGGGGATCGAGGTGCTGGGGATCCGTAACGGTTACACCCATCTCATGCAATACACGCCGGAGCAAGGACTGGCGGAAGGGACGGCATACACGCGCCTGGACAAGATGGACCTGGAAGGACGACGCACCACACCGGGGATCCTCATCGGCACAGCCCGGGCCAATCCGGGCAAACAGGTCACCAAACCGGAAGACCTGGATGACCCGGTACGGACCGCGCCGTTGCGGACCGTCTACGACGCCTTGCGGAGTGTGGGTGTTGATGGCCTGGTCTCCATCGGTGGCGACGACACGCTCACCACAGCGGCCAAGTTCCGGCTGTTCCAGGAGCGGCTGCCGGCCGGGTTGCCCAGGATCCGCGTCGTTCACCTCCCGAAAACGATCGACAATGACTACAAGGGCATCGATTTCACTTTCGGCTACTTCACCGCTGTCGATATGCTGGCCACCCAGGTGCGCAACCTCCTTTCCGACAGCGCGGCGGCCGGGGCGTATTTCATCGCCCAAGTCATGGGACGCAAAGCCGGTTGGTTGGCCTACGGGGCGGCCATCGCCGGCGAAGCCAACCTGGTCATCGGCTTGGAAGACATCCCACCGGAGTGGTGGTCCAAGGAGGTAACCGTCAATCCGAAGACGGGCCAAGAAGTGGTCGATCCGGAAACGGGCAAGCCGCACATGCGCGATACCATCGACGTAACGGCCATCGTGAACCGCATTGTGGATACCATGGAAGTGCGCGCCGGCCAGGGCAAATGGTACGGCGTGATCGTGATGGCCGAAGGGCTCGGCGAATACCTGCCGCTGTCGGAGATCCAGCACTGCGTGTCGGAAGAGGAATACAAGGGTCTGGAACCGGACAGCTTCGGCCACTTTCCGGTCTCTCAGTTGAAGTTCAGTAGCCGCATCGGCAGATTGGCCGCGGCGGAATTCTACCGCCGTACGGGCAAGAAACAGAAGATCAACGGCGTGCAGTTCGGCTACGAGGTGCGCTGCAACCCGCCTACGGCCTTCGACGTGACTCTGGGAAGCCAGCTGGGTGTGGGCGCCTACCGGGCGTTGGCCGAAGAGGGCAAGGACGGCGTGATGGTTTCGGTCAGTGGCCAACTGGCCCTGGAATACGCCCCCTTCGAAGAACTCATTGATTTCAGCCACCTGCGGGCCCACGACCGCCCCATCGACCCGACCGAGGATTTCCATCAGCTGGCCCGGTACCTGGAAGACCGCGTCGGGTAGTCCAGCTGCCGCCAAGCCCGCCTCTTCCAACGATCACACGGTCGTGGCGCCGGCCGCAGACGCCGAAGAACACGCACCGGGCGCCTTTGGCCGCGAGCCCACCTTCACAACACGCCCTTGGTGCTGGGCACGTCGTCCATGCGCGGGTCGGCTTCGGCGGCCATGCGCAACGCCCGGGCCGTGGCCTTGAATACAGCCTCGGCGATGTGGTGGCTGTTGCGGCCGTGGTGGAGGATGATATGCAGGTTCGCCAGGGCGTTGGCGGCAAAAGCCTGCCAAAAGTCGGCCACCAGTTCGCTGTCGAAGTCCCCGATCTTCTGCGACGGAAACTCGGCCTGGAAGACGAAATAGGCGCGTCCGCCCAGGTCCACTGCGGCGGTGGCCAGGCTTTCTTCCATGGGCAAAGTACAGTGGCCGTAGCGCCGGATCCCAGCCTTCTGGCCCAACGCCTGGCGGAAAGCCTGGCCCAGGCAGATCCCCACGTCTTCGACCGTGTGGTGCTGGTCGACCTCCAGATCGCCGCGAGCCCGCACGACCAGGTCCAGCGCGCCGTGACGGGCCAGCAGCGTGAGCATGTGGTCCAGGAACCCCACGCCGGTGGATACCCGGGCCTGGCCGCTGCCGTCCAGGCTCAACTCGACTTCGATCTGCGTTTCAGCCGTCTTGCGCTGGATGTGGGCGGTGCGCGTCATGGGTCTTGCTCGTTGGGTTCAACTCGTGTTCCATGCGGAGCAGGCCGGCAAGCGGTTCTGCCTCCCCGGGGCCGGTGTGGCCTCAGATCAGTTCTTCCAGGCCCTCCAGGCAGGCGTCGACCTGGTCGTCGCTTCCGACCGTGATCCGCAGACCGTCGCCCCAGCCGGGGTAATCCATGTATCGGACCAGGATCCGTTTCCGTTTGAGTCCTTCGTATAACTGCCTCGCCGGCCGCTCGGGATGGACGTTCCAGGTGAAATTCGCCTGGGATTCGACGGTGTGGAACCCCAGCTCCCCGATCCGCTCGGTGAGTCGCCTGCGCGTGGCCAGGATGCGGGCCCGGGTGGCGGCCAGCCACTCCTGGTCGCCGATGGCCGCCGTGGCCGCGGCGATGGCCAGCGTATCGCAGTTGTACGAGTCCTTGACTTTGAGCAGGTGGCGGATCAGCTGCGGCTGGGCCACCAGGAAGCCGAAGCGCACGCCAGCCAACGCGTAGGATTTGCTCAACGACCTGGAGACCAGGATCTTTTCGTTTTGGGCCACCAGACCCAGGCAATCCGTTTCCGCGAAATCCGCATAGGCTTCGTCCACCAGCAGCGGGCACGGGAGCCGTTCGGCCAACTCCAGCACGCGCTCGGGCGGAATCACCGTTCCGGAGGGGCTGTTGGGATTGGCCAGGAAGACGAGCCGCAAATCGCCGTCGCCCTGGCCAAAGCGGTCCGGCAGCGTCCAGTCCCGCTCGAACCCTACCTCCTCGCTCCGCGCCCCCTGGATCTGGGCCAACGTCTTGTACAACACGTAACTGGGATACGGCAGCCGGACCAGCTGGCCGGCCCCGACAAAGGCTCGCGTGACGATCGTGAGGATGTCGTCGCTGCCGTTACCGCAAAGGATCCAGTCGGGGTCCACCCCCAAAACCTCAGCCGCCTTGGCGCGGAAGGCCTGCGCCACAGGATCGGGATATTTCTGGAGCCCGCTGCGGAGCGCCTCCTCGACGGCCTGCCCCACCGCCGGCGAACAACGGTACGGGTTCTCGTTGGTGTTCAACTTGATGAACCCATCCTGCTGCGGCTGTTCGCCCGGCTCGTAGCCGGCCATCACTGCGATTTCCGGTCGGAAATAGGACATTGCCAGTGGCCCAGGACCCGGGGCGCCAAACATTGCGATGGTCGTTTCCAGCTGTCCGAAAGACTGCAAGATAAGACAAAGGGTTCAATTCGGCAAGCGAGGGTGTTTCACGCCTGGTTCATTCTGACCCTTTTCCGGGTGACGGCCGGGGGGAGCGGTTCCTTCGCAGTCCCGCCTTGAGGCGGAATGATCGTCCCCCGTTTGCCGGCGCCCCCATTCCGCCTGAAGGCGGTACCACAAACAGAGCAACGGCTTGCTTGGCTCCCAGACAGTTACCCGCTTTCGGACCATGCCGTCTTTCACGTGCTTTCCCTGCGCACCGTCACACTGGCTCGATGCGCCGTGAGCCCTTCCTTGGTTGCCAGCAGCTCGACGTCGGGAGCCAGCCGAGCCATCCCCCGTCGGTCAAAGCACAGCAGGCTGCCGGCCCGCAGGAAGTCGTTTGCCGACAGCCCGCTGGCGAACCGAGCCGTACCGCTGGTGGGCAGCACGTGCGAGGGCCCGGCTGCATAATCGCCCAGGGCCACCGGCGTGTAATTGCCCAAAAAGATGGCACCGGCATGGTGGATCTTCTCGGCCAATTGTTCGGCGTTTTCCGTGGCGATGTGCAGATGCTCCGGTGCGATCTGGTCGGCCAGCCGGCATGCTTCGTCACGATGGCGGGCCAGGATCACGGCGCCGAAATCCTCCAGGCTCTGGCGGGCCAGCGGGCCGCGATCCACCTCGGCCAGCCGTCGGGCCAGCTCGCCCAGGGTCTGTTCCAACACCTCGGGCTGCCAGCCGATCAAGATGCTGGCCCCCGGGGCATGCTCGGCCTGGGCAATCAAATCGTAGGCGGTGAAGGTCGGATCGGTCGAGCGGTCGACGATCACCACGATCTCGCTGGGCCCGGCGATCGAATCGATGTCCACCTCCCCGAAAACACGCTTCTTGGCCAACGCCACGAAGAGGTTGCCAGGGCCGACGATCTTGTCCACACGCCGGATGCCCTCGATCCCATAGGCCAGCGCCGCGACGCCCTGGGCGCCGCCCAGCCGGTAAACTTCGTCGATGCCCAACTCGTGGCACGTGGCCAGCAGGTCTGGGTTGTAGGCCCCGAACCGAGTCGGCGGGGCGACCACGGCCAGCTCTCGCACGCCCGCCACCTGGGCAGGCACAGCCGTCATCAACACCGTCGATGGATAGGCGGCCGCACCGCCCGGCACACAGATCCCGACCCGCTCGAGCGCCCGGTAACGCTGGACCAGATACCCCCCCTCGCGCTCCACCCGCACATCCCGGTGAAGGATCGCCTCCTGGAACGTGCGGATGTTCTCCCGCACGCGGCGCACGGCGGCCAAGAACTCCGGGTCGGCTCGGCGGTGGGCTGCAGCCATCTCTTCGAGGCTCACGCGTAACGTGTCCGCCTCGAGCTCCGCGCCGTCGATCCGCGCCGAGTAGTCGAGCACGGCGGCCAAGCCTTTTCGTTCCACATCGCGGCAGATCCTCTCGACCACCTCCGCAGGCGAAAGCGGCTGGCCGAAAATCTCCACCGTGCGCCGCCGGCCCTCCTGGCTGACCACGTCTCCCCGAGGACTGAGTCGCTGGCGCAGCCGCGCCATCGCCTCGGCGACGTCATCCCGCCGGCTGTCGATACGCAAGATGTTCAATTCCTGAGAATTCATCCTCACCTCTTTCCAACGGGATTGAGAAGGTCACCGGCCGAGGCCCGAGCCAGTCGGCCCGACGCGGGCGGAGCCGCAATCGAGCACCGTGAGCCAACGGGGCCGGACTTCCACGCTACCGTCTTCGACATCCACTGCCTCGAACCGCGGACGGCCGGGATCGAAGAGCAGATAGGCCTGCTTGAGCTGCTTGAGCGTGTCGGGCGGGACGCGCACGCGGCCCGGCTCGGTGCCGATCCCCAGCAGAATGATCGACCCGTCGCTGCGGCGCAGGCCGAGAGCCCTTTTGGTGCCCATCCAGCCGGCGATCGACGATCGCTGCTCCTTTTCCTTGCCGAAGATCCACAGGTCGGCTTCGTTGATGTCTTCGATGTCGGTCAGAAGCGGCTCGCTGGGCAGCATGGTCAACGAGTATTCGATGTCGACCTGATCGCCCAGTTTCATGCCCAGCGGGCGATACAGGTCGCCCCAAAACAGATAAATGTGCGTGTCCGCACCGTCGCCACAGTGGCTGTGGAGCGGAGTCAGGTCGTCCCGAAAGGTGGCCTTGTACTCGTGAAAGATCAGACCGATACAACCGACGCCCGACCGGGTGAACCAGCCGCCGATCGTGTTGGTCGCTTCCATGGCCACGGCGGCGCCGGTGTGGTGCGGGCCGGACAGACCAATCTTGGTTGGGTCGGCGGTGCTGGTGGGAAACGGATAGCGCCGGCGGGAGTTATCGTCCATGCGCACCAGCGTCGTGTGGCTGCCGGGCGGCGTGTCGGGCGCGTCTTCTCGCTGCGTCCGGTA
>DQVB01000440.1 GCA_015661985.1 Planctomycetota bacterium
AGCGGGCGCACAACCCACTGCTGATGGCCGCCGGTTTCGGTGCGACCGACGTCGCCGCTGCGTGGCTGGGGCGCAGACGCCTGCGTTTCGTCGTCGGCCAACCGCCGTGGCATCCAGGGAAAAACCAGCGCCCGCCGGCCTTGCCGGCATGAGAATGTCAAGTCGAAAGGGGGCCGTGGGAATCCAGGCCAGTGCGGCAGAACTCACATTCTGTGACATCTACAATGCCCAGGTTATTCCGCGTTTTGTCCCGTTTCTGCACCTTCCGAAAAGGCACTTGCCGGGGTTACCCGTATCCCGGCGAGGGCGTGCCGTCGCGGCGCTACTCTTGACAGCGATCGTCTGGGCCGCCAAAGTGGCCGGCTAGGTGTAGAGGAGGCGGATGCGAACGATTGGTACGAAGTCCGGTCCAGAGACGATAGTCCAGGCGGCGCGGACAAGGAAAACGTCATCCGCCCCGATTGGGGTCGGGCCGAGTTTGTGGTGGACAAGTGGAAAGTGTAACCCCATTGGACCAGAAGGCGGCATCGGATGCTGACAGAGCGGTTCCCGCCAGCCGCTATATTCTGTTTTTATCGATCGTCGCGGCCGGATGTCTGGCCGATTTGGCGACCAAACACTGGGCGTTCCGATGGCTGGGGATGCCGCACGAGAACCCGCCATGGTGGCTCTGGGAGAACGTGGTGGGCATGGAAACCAGTTTGAACACCGGGGCCTTGTTCGGGCTGGGCCAAGGCTGGACACCGGCCTTTGCCGCGTTGTCCGTCCTCGCCGCCGGCGCCATCGCCCTTTGGCTGTTCGCGGGCAAAGCCGCCCGCGACGTGCTGTTGACCGTGGCCCTGGCGCTGGTGACCGCCGGCATCCTGGGGAATCTCTACGATCGCCTGGGGCTACACGGCTTGAGGTGGCCTTGGCCGGTGGAGGGCAACCAGGCAGGAGACCCGATCTATGCCGTGCGGGACTGGATCAAGGTGATGATCTTCGGCTGGCCCTGGCCCAACTTCAACATCGCCGACAGCATGCTGGTCTGTGGCGTGGGGCTGCTCGGCTGGCACGCCTGCCGTCCGGCGCCCGACGCGCGCCCAACGCAAGATCCGTGCTGAGCTGATCGGCGTCCGGGGGCTCGCCCGACACGGTGACTCACGGACTGAACGGGCTCTTGCGCCGAGACCGACCGCGCACCAGCTGCCCGGAACGCGGATTCTCACCGAGGGCAGGACCGGAGTCAGCCGGTGCCTTGGGGCTGGGCCACCGTGGACCTCTCTCTCGACCTCGAATAGCTCGCGAGGGACAACTGCGGGAAGACCAGACGCATCGGGGTGGAAGATCGGATATCGAAACAAATCCGAATGTCCCGGGCCCCGATGACAAAAAGACTGGCTCCTATCCGGCCGTTGCGGCGGACGATCAGGACGGTCCGCCTGTTCACCACTTCCTCAGAGGACCTCCACCCCGACGGCCGCAGCCAGCGCTTCGGCGCGGGCCCGATCGATTCGTCCGGGGAGCAGTTGGCGGAGGTTTTCCAGGGCCGCACCGATACCCAGGCGTATGGCATCCACCGGGGGCCGACCGTCACGCACCGCAACGGCGATGCCGGCCGCCATAGCATCGCCGCAGCCGATCGGGTTGATGGTCTGCTCCACGGGAGGCGGGTGGAGCCGGAGGAGTTGTTTTTCTGATCGCACCCACACGGGGTCGGCACCTTGGGTAACGATGGCCCATTGCGCACCCTGGGCGTTGAGCCACCCCATGGCACGGATCAACTGGTCATCGTCTTTGAGCTCGTGGCCCACCGTTTGCGCCAGTTCTTCGCGGTTTGGTTTGACGACGAGCGGTTCCAGGTCGAGCACGGCCGCCAGGCCCGGGCCACGAAAATCGAGCACGGTGGGACAGAGCGTTTGTTGGACCAGCCGCCGGTAGAACGACGACCCCGTGCCGACGGGCAGTGAGCCGATGATCACGGATACATCGGCTCGTGCGACCTCCTCCGCATAAGCCTGGCAGAACTGTTCCCGCTCCTGGTCGCTCAAGGGCCGGCCGTTTTCCACCAGTTCGGTGATCGTGCCGGTGGCCCGGTCCAGGATCGTGGTACAGACGCGGGTGGCGGCCCGTGTGGTGATCAGGCGCCGGCTGACGGACAACCGGCGGAGCTCCTGCTGGATCAACTCCTGCGGCGGGCCGCCGACGGTGGCCAGGGCCAGGCTGGGGGCGCCCAGGTGGCGTACGGCGATGGCGGCGTTGAACACCTTCCCGGAAGCACACCAGTGCACTTCAGCGGCCCGGTTCACTTCGCCCGAGCGGAACCGGTCGAACACCATGATCTGCTGCCAGGCGGGTGTCAGGCCGGCCGACAGGATCACACCCATCGCTCCAGGATCTCCGCCAACTGGTCCTCGGAGAGCGGTCGCGGGTTGCCGCTCATGCTGCTGGCGCTGGCGCTGCGCACCAGATCGGGAATATGGCCGGCCGTGACGCCGACCTGGGACAACCGGCGAGGCACGCCGACTCGGTCGCACAGCCTTTCGATCTCTCCGATGAACACCGCCGCGGCTTCCTCCGGCGTCCGGGCAATCCCGCGCCCGAAAAGGGCTTCGCAAAGCTGGGCCAGTTCGTCTTGACACACGGAGCGGTTCACCTCGAGGGCCACGGGCAACAACAGCGCACAGGCGACCCCGTGCGGCACGTCCAAGTGGATCCCCAGCGCCGGCGCCACCCCGTGAGCCAACCCCAAGCCCGAGTTGGTCAGGGCCATGCCGGAAAGCAAGGCTGCGTGAGCCATCTTCTCCCGGGCCTCGCGCGCGGTGCCGTCGTTCACGGCTTCGGCCAAGCTGGGTACGGCCAGCTTCAAGCCCTGGACGGCCAATGCCCGCGGGATCGGCTTGGCCTTGCGCGACAGATAGCTCTCCACCAGCTGCGTGATCGCGTCCATGCCGCTGGCCGCCGTCATCCGCGGCGGCACGCTGACGGTCAGCTCCGGATCCACCAAGGCGATGCGGGGTACCAAGCGCGGATCGCGAATGCTCCGCTTCAAGGGCGGATCACGGGAGGAGACGACCGCGTTCTTCGTCGCTTCGCTACCCGTGCCGGCGGTCGTAGGCATGGCCAGGACGGGCAGGGGGTCGGACACGAGCTCCAGGTTCCGGCCTACGCCTTCCAGGTAATCCTTGACCGTCGGACTTTCGTCGTTGGTGGCCATGGCCGCAACCGCCTTGGCCAAGTCAATGGCCGCCCCGCCGCCCACAGCCAAGAGGAAATCCCCGGTGGTCACACCGGCCGAACGGATCTGTTGGACCACCCGATCCACGTCTTCCACGTACGGCTCGCGGCTGAGCGTGCCTGCCAACACGGTTTCCGCGCCCGCCTGTTGGACGGCCGTGGTGATCTCCTCGATCACGCCCTGATCCCGCAGGGTCCGCGAGCCGCACAGGATGAAGGCCCGGTTCCCCAGGCCTCGGGCCAACTCACCCACTCGGCGCCGGGAGCCCCAACCGAAGACGATCCGCCGCGGCGCCACAAACTCGTACTCGATGGGCTTGTCTCCGTTCATGACAAACCTATGGCATCAGGGTTGTGCCCTTTTCGGCCACAAGGCCTCCAGCGCTGGTTCCAGGCCGGACGATCCCAAAAGGGGCATGGTTCAAAACCGGGCAGCAGTTTCGAAGGCCAAAGAAGGTCTGGTTTGTTTGTAGTCCCGCCTCGAGGCGGCAGGGGGACGGCGAATAGGGGCTGGCCGTGCCGCCCAAAAGCGGCACGACGAACGGTCGGACCGCCTCCGACGGCCGTGACCCGGAAAGGGCCCGAAATGAACCATGCCCAACAAGGTAAGCACTCACAGGGTGCTTGAGGGCACTTTGGACTGCGGCAATTGATCGCCGCTTTCCCTTTAGCAGGTGTGGCCTCCCGGTGTCAGCCCGCGCGCCGGGGGTAACCGCCCCGATCCCAAGGGCGGCCACCAGTGGCCACGCCCCCAGAGGACAGACAGCCGCCACGCCGCGGAGGGATACCAACAAAGCGCCCCTCACCGGAAGGCACTCGGAACGACAACCGCCTCCCGGAGAGCACAATGCCCGTTGCCAGAGCTTCGTCATCAGGCTGGCCATCGAGAGCCCGACTCGGAATGGGCGGAGCTGGGCGACGCGCCAAGCAACAACACGGCAAGGCGCCGCCGGGTGTCGCCCCCACGCGCTGTCGCCACGGGCAGCCCGCAGGGTCGCCACCCCAATCAGCGGCGGCCGAACCAACCGCGGCGCCCCGAACCAAAAGCCTCCAGGGCTTCCTCCTCGCCGTCGTGGATCTCCAATACCTTGTGCAACCGCATCAGGTTGAACACCTCCATGATACTGGGCGAAATCCCGCAAAGCTTCAGGCGAACCTTGTCCTGCTTGCACTGCTTGTTCAGTCGAATGATCTGACCGATCATGCTGGAGGACATGAACTCCACCCGTTCAAAGTTCAGCAAGAGTTTCCGGCTCGCAGCGGCTTCGATGGTCAAGTTCTTGAACTCCTCGCCGATCTGCCGGATGGTCGACTCATCCAGGATCTTCGCCTGCCGAAAGTAGACGACCACCACGTCGTTCTTTTCCTGGATGTCAAGCAGTGCCATCTTCGTCGTCCTCGCTTGGGGCTACTACATGCCTGGTCGGCTAAAACCACGCAGCGGGGTCGCCCCCCCGATGCTGCCGATATTGTGACTGAGAGCCGCCGCGCCCGGTAGCCCCTTTTTTGGCCTCAATTGTGTACTCATCGGAACTACCCGGACGGCGCCCGTCGGTGGCCTTGACCGCCTGACGGTCGGCGACCGAGGAGCTCATCCACGGCCTGCCCGATATCGGGCCGGCGCATCAACGCCTCGCCCACCAAGACGGCCTGGACACCGGCTCTTTCCAGCCTTTGAACGTCTTGGCGAGTACGGATGCCGCTTTCTGCCACAACCAGCCTGTCGCCGGGGATTTGGGGGAGCAGGCGGAGTGTATGGGTCAAGTCGACCTGGAAGGTTTGGAGGTCTCGGTTGTTGATGCCGATCAGCTTGGCGCCGACCTCCACGACCCGGGGGAGGTTTTCCGGCCTGTACAATTCGACCAGCGGGGTCATGCCCAAGCAGAGAGCCAACTGGTGGAGGTCCCCCAGGTTGCGGTCATCCAGGCATTCGGCGATCAGCAGCACGGCGTCGGCCCCC
>DQVB01000715.1 GCA_015661985.1 Planctomycetota bacterium
GCCACAACGCGAAGGAGAATAGGCGATGGCGGCAGGAGATTATCGAATCGGCCTGGACGGCAAGTTCCTCTACGGGGCCGCCGGCAGCACGGCGACCACCGAAGCGGACAACGTTCGCAACGTCAACCTGAACCTCTCCAAGCGGGTCGCGGAGGCATTGCGGCGGGGCAAGAAGTGGGTGGCCAAGAAAACGATCGCCACCGAGGCGGCCGTGGAGTTCGAGATCCTCGACATCGAAGGCGATGCGTTCCTGGCCCAGATCAAGAACGCCTTCATGAACAACACGAAGATCGCTTTGTACCCGAAAGACGCGGCCAGCGGCGAGGGGCTGGATGCGGACTTCTACATCTCGAGCTTCAGCCGCAACGAGAACAACGAGGACTTCATCATCTACTCGGTCACGGCCGAACCGACGGATGAGCAGCGCGAGCCGGCCTGGGCCTGATACGCGAAACCAAGCGGCGACTCATCCGGCCCGGCAACGGTCAAGGTGGCCCTGATCTATAACAGCGACCAGTAACCCTGTACGGCATTCCGGAGAGAAGCGATGCCACAGTTCAAGGATGCCAAGGGAGAAACCTGGACGGTCACCATCAACGGCGGCACGATCAAGCGGGCCCTCGACCTGTTGAAAGTGGACCTGGGCGACCCGCTTGCCGGCGACCCACCTCTTCTGACGCGGTTCGATACCCATATCGCCTTCAAGGTGGACCTGCTTTACGTCGCCTGCATGCCGGAGGCGGAAAGGCGGGGCATCAACGATGTAGAGTTTGCCGAGCGCCTGGAAGGCGAATCCCTTTACGCGGCTTCCGAGGCGTTCCTGGAGGCCCTCGCGGATTTTTTCCAGAGCCTCCGCCGGACGCACATCGTCCGGGCGGTCGAGAAGCAGCGGGAGCTGGTCCGGCGGGCGGTGGAGACGGCGGCGGGAGTGATCGCAAGCCGGGAGTTCGACGCGAAGTTCGACGCCGAACTAGAGGAACTTGGCAGATCCTTTGTGAACTCGCTGCAATCGCCGGAGTCGACCCGGAGCCGCGGACCTGCCGCGAGCGTTCCCGCTGAGTCTCAGGCGGCTACAGTTCCAAGTGCGCGATAGGCAAAATAGTCATCGCGTGAAATTCTGAATCTTCTCGACCGGGATCCTAAATCGTGCTTTGCCGTCCGCGCCGAACGCACTAAGGTCCATTGTAAGAATCAAGTGTCTCGTTTTCGGCGGCGGAACCGAGAAGAGTTCCACATGTGTGGCTTCCTTCCCGGGGAGAATATCTTCCTTACCAGTAAGCGCGCCAACTGGTTTCGAGCCAGTGCCGTAGCTCACGCCTCGGATTACGTTGTCCACGTCATCGCGCAGTTGGAAGTGCCCCGGCAAAAACATATTTTCTTCGCGGTAGCGAAGTATTTTCCGCTCGTGTGTGTTTCTTACACGAAATACGAGTATCAAGTCCGGACTCTTGCCGCGGCCTACGTCGCCGAACAAATCCTTGACTTCCGGTCGATCCACGCGGGCTTCGACCAGGGAGATTTGGAATTCGGGGGCCACAAAGGGTTGCCCAAAGTCAATAATGTCAGGAACCTCACGCTCCTTTGCCATTGGAGCGCTTTGAACCGCAACGTTTTCAGCGGTTGAGGGATCTGCACTATCGTCGGATTTCGGCGGCGCCTCCGGCCCGACGAAGACAGCTAGCACGATGCCGAGCACGCATGAACATCCCTGGCTTGCGTAGAAGAGTTTTAGGTTACCAGCGACAAAGAAATGGCGCACAGCAACAAAGGCGAGGCCAATAGCGACCGCCATGCCGCCAATTAGACCGAGATACAGCCCCGCCCCGGGAGTGATTTGCGTCGCGAAAAGCGCGGCGAAGGGATTATCCTTTACGTTGGCGGAATCGAGGATCGAACCCACTTTCCAGATAAGTGACCCCATCCAAAACACGGCCAACGTCCCCCAAGCCTGGATGCCCAAAAAGGTCCCGGTAAGCCACTTTCGTTTGATTATCGCCCACAGGTAAGCAATTCCTGCAATGACGGTTGCGGCCAGAACGATTTTGCCATCCCCTGATAAGCCGATAACACCCCCTGCGCCGAGATTAATCCATTTGAAGAAGGGCGAGATTCCCAAGACCACCAAACCACCACCAGCTATCCAGCCGGCGATTCTCTGCTGGTTATCAAATTGCCAATCGGCGGCACTCGCGTCTTGTGTGGTCTCGCGCGTGGTTCCCAACAATATAGCGTCAGATTCGCTGACATTACCGAAGCTGCGCGCGTTTCCGTTACCTTGAGCGATAGGCTCGCGGGGCCCGACCTCGTTTCGCTCGTCGCCAGTGCTCGTCTGTATCGGTGGCGGTTCAGTCCGGCGCTCGGCCGGAGTTGCTCGCTTATGCGTGCCACGGGGGGTCGAATTCCCCCGTGGCTGAGCTATTCCGACAAACCGAACCGCTTTCTGGCACTTCGGACATTTGATGTCACGCGTCAGGTGCAGTTGATTCCCACGCGCGATTGCACCGCAATTCGGGCACCTCATTCGGATCGAAGAGGGTGGCGGCATAAATCCCCCTTTCCTGCCCGCGGCTCACGCACATCGGATAAACAGACGCCCCACGGGCACCAGCTTCGGCTGGGTTCCGCGCCTCTGGGCACGCGTCGCTACCTGACTGCCTACTAGCAGCGAACCGGCTTGTCAAGGGGGAGCGCGGGCGTTTCCAGAGAACGCCTCGGCCGCGCCTCGGCGCACTCCCCTGATCGGGGGGTAGCCCGACGCGGGAGGCCTCCGCGTGCCCCACTGGGATTGCCACTCGCCGCTTCTGGCCGAGGTCGAGTCGGAACGTGCAGCGGCTTTGGCCGCTTTGGAGGAAGAGCACCAGCGGCGCAACCGCGAAAGGCAGGAGCGTTACAGCCGGCAGTTGGTCGACCAAGAGAAGGAACTCGAGGACCTGATCCGCCAGCGCGACGAGGCGATCCGTGAGGCGGCCAAGGCGGCCGAACAGTCGCGAGCACGGGGCGGGCCGCCGGGGCTGCGCGAGCGACTGGAGGGCATCCC
>DQVB01000225.1 GCA_015661985.1 Planctomycetota bacterium
CAGATCGCCGAATACGCGCTGGCGGTGGCCAACCCGGCGGCGCCGCCCGAGGCGCTGGTGGCCATGCTTATCAAAGTCCCGGCTGGAGTACCCCATCGGGCGCCCCCGCTTGGTCAGAATGAACGCGACTCAGATGTCTTGCCGGCTGGCGGCTTCCGTCGGGCCCTCCCGGCACCGCACGCCAAGCGGTCTCCGGCGGAGGTGGAGCAGGCCAATCCGCTGCGAGCCGATACGGCAGGCCAGCCGACCCTGGCGCCCCTCCGGCAGCAGATCCCTCTGCAGAAGATGGCGCCCGAACCAGCCACGGGTGATTCGCCTGAGCAACCGAGCCAATCGCCCGCGCCCGATTCCTCTGCCGCGCAGCCCGGAAGCCTGCCGGTTTTGGGCAAAGAGGCGACCGGATCGACCGAGTCCCCTTCGCCCCTGGTGCCGGTAGGCCCCGACCGGCCGGTGGCCGGGGTGCCCGCAGCGGGCGAAGCCGATTGAACGCCGACTGGGCGTCGGCCGTCGAGTGCGGCCGGCGGTGACAGCCCCCTGGCGGCACTGCGGGTCCTTCCGCTTCACTGGGCCGCTTTTTCGGCCACACGCTTCCGGAATCGCGACTTATCGATCACGGCCCGCACGTGGGTGCCTTGGGCGATCAGTTCGTGGCTGTCTCTGGCCTCCAATGCAAAGCTGACGCGGTTGCCTTCCACGGCCGTGACCCGGGCCGTGGCCACCACGATGTCTCCAGCCGGGGTTGGGGCCAGATGTTGGAAGTCGAACCCAACGCCCACGGACACCTCGCCAGGCTCCAGGTGGGGCCGCAGGGCATCGTAGGCGGCCGTTTCCATCACGTACAGCAGCCACGGGGTGGCCAGCACCGGTGGAGCCTCCGGCTTGCGGAAGCTGACCAGATTCTCCGTAACCACCCGGTGCCGGACCTGGCCAGTGACGCCCGCGGTGAGCGTTTCCTTCATCGGAACCCTTCTGCAAAACTTCCTCGGGGCGTTGGCGACGCATGCGTTCTTTGTCGGCCGCAGGCCGGACAAGATATCATAAGGAAAGGAGCATGCCGGGGGAAAGACCCGCATTAGCGTCATGAGAGGACCAGCGGTGGAGCTGACGATCCGACCGCTCCAGATCGGCTCGGTGGTGGTGGACCCGCCCATCCTGCAGGCGCCCATGGCCGGTTTCACGAATTACGCCTATCGGCAGGTCGTGCGCGAGCTGGGCGGGGCTGGGCTGCTGACCACGGAAATGGTCCATGCCCGAGGCTTGTTGGAGCACCTTGGGCGCCGCGGCCGCTTGCCCGAGCGCCTCTGGGGGCTACCCAACGAGCCGCGACCGCTGGCCGTCCAGATCTGGGACAACGATCCGGATGCCTTGGCCGCCGCGGGAGTACGCCTGGCCAAGGAATTTCGTGTCAGCGTGATTGATTTGAATTTCGGCTGTCCCGTCAAGCAGGTTACCCGGCGGGCCCGCAGCGGAGCCTATCTGCTGGGCTGCCCCGAGCGGGTGGGCCAGATCGTGGCCCGCGTAGCAGCTGCATGCCAACCCACCCCCGTAACCGCCAAGATCCGACTGGGCCCCAGCGCCGACCGGATCAACGCCATCGACGTGTGTCAAGCCATCGAAGACGCCGGTGGGGCCGCGGTGACCGTCCACGGACGCACCGCCCAACAGCTGTTCCGCGGCGCGGCCGATTGGGACCAGATCGCCGCCATCAAGGGGCACCTGAAACGGATCCCGCTGGTGGGTAACGGCGATTTGCGCACGGCTGAGCACGTGGTCCAGGCCTTCCGCCGTTACCCGGTCGACGGGGTGATGATCGGTCGAGCGGGACTGCATCGGCCGTGGCTTTTCCGCCAGGCTGAGGCGGCCATCCGCGGGCTTGCCGTTCCTCGAACCCCCAGCCCGGCCGAACAGGGCCAACTGCTGATCGATCACTTCGAGATGGTCGTGCAACGCTTCGGCGGACTTCGCGGCACGATCCTGATGCGCAAGTACGCCTGTTGCTACGCCCAGGGGCGCCCGGGGGCCAAACAGTTCCGCCGCCAGATTGTTCGGACTACCACGCCAGCGGAGTTCATCGCTGTGGTCAGACACTACTTCACCGAGGGCGAAGAGGCCCCAGGCCCACACTGAGAGGCTCTGTTCCAAAACCTTCGTCCCGCAGGGGACTGGAGACTTGCGGTCGGGCGATGCGCGGGCTCAGGAGGGCCGCGCACAGCGCTTGAGGTCAAGTTTTGAAACACGCTCGAAATCACCGCGGGTGATTCGGCGACGCCCGCGGGGAGGAATCCGAATATCGACGTCTTAACGTGGGACAGGCTTCCAGCCTGTCACCCACAAGCCAAAAGATGCGCGCACGTGGCATACCCGTGCGAGGAGTAGGGCTCTCGCGAGGCTGCGCCTCAGACCAACTTCCGCATGTGAGGCAGTGTACAACAACCTGTACAGAACTTGACTCAAATGCAACAACTTTCTCCCCATGAGTAACGTAACCTAACGCGCTATTGCCGATGAACAATCGGGCGGATGCCTGCCAGTCTGCGTGGGAAGACCAGCAAGTAGGCTGGTCGTGCTCGGCATGACGAATTCCGCACAGGGTGGCCCACTGGGGCACTTGTGATACTTGATGCTCGCCGAAATCCCGAGGCGATCGGCGCACTGGTCGACAGCCAGACCGAGGGTGCGCTGGTGCGACCCCGGGCTTCGGAGTGTAACCGCTCGGCGGTAAGAGTCCATCTGCAAACCAGCTGGGACCCTCACGGGCAATAAACCCACGGGACACGGCAATTGTTCACCACCCCCGGGCCGTGAACCGATACGAGGAGGGAAAACGACGGCGCCTGCACGAGATTCGAAAACTACTGAATCTCAATGTATCGGGCCAGCGGCGCGCGCAACTCGGGCTTCTTCAAGGCCTCTGCGATCACCTCATTGGCCTCCCGGCGGATCCGCTTGCTCTTGCGGCGCAGCTGGCGATTGATCAGATCTTCGATCGGTGCCCGGGCGACGTTGAGCAGATCGTTGGCGATGTCCAGGTCGCTGATTTCGGCGCGGAGTTCGACCAACTCCGGAAGGCCGGAGTCCGGTTGGTCGGGATCGTCGGCCGGGATGAGTTGGCCGACGACGGCCAGCGTGATGGTGGCCCGATAGGCTGTCGATACGCTGAGGCGGTGCGGCACCCGGTAGCGTACCCGCCCGCGCACCGGCAAGACGGCTTGGGCGGCGAACAAGATTACAGTTTGCCCTTCACCGTCGAGACTGCGCAGACAGGGCACCTGGGTGATCATAACGGCAGGGGGCCCATCCAGTTCGGCCCGCAACCAGTACTGTTGCCGTACGGCAAACAGACGGTGGTCCTTCGTGCGATTCCAGTCTCTAAGTGTGGGCGCCGGCAGCCGGATACGCTCCACCTTCAACTCGGACCGCTCTTCGTCGTAGACTTGGCCCTTGAGTTTGTTGGCTGTCAGTGCCGTAAGGCTGATGCTCAGGGCCGATCGTAGGGGCGCGGGCAGTTCGTCGTACCGGTAGATTTCCACAACAGGGGGGTCCCCCTTCGCTCCCCGGATTGTGTGCACGAGCCGCCCGTCGACCACGGTCAGCCGATGGCCGTGCGAGGACTCCAGGATCAGTTGGTCACGTCGCTGCTGCAGAAGTTGAAAAGTCTCTTCGGGGCCTGGGCATAAGCCGCCCGGAACCAGCCGTCCCGAGCGGTCGACGCGCAGGAAATAGCCCTGCGAGGATCGTAGGACCACCGGCTCGCCAGCCCATAGGACGGCAGCCCATGCTGCCGCCACCAGGGGCGAAACCAGAAGGGGCTTACATGCGACCACGTTGCTTATCTCCTTACCACGCGCCGAGCCAGCCCCTCCCTGTCTGGGCCCCGCCCGGGCGCCGCACCACAGGCCCCTCGACACGGTCTTTGAACACCTGTGGCCAGCCGGACCCGACGGACCGGCGATAGACGGGCCAACCCTATTACGTTTTTCGGCAGGATCGGGTTTGCTCCTTGGGCAACCTCACCGGTATGGCCCGCCGAGGAGGCCGCCGTGGTTGACGCGCAAGGGGCGTGCCGATAGGCTCTTTTCCCAGAGGGGGCAACGGGAGGGGGCGCTTTGTTTTTGAGGGAAACGGATGCACCATGAACGTCTGGTCACTGAAGCGTATCCGTTCACAGGGTGTTGGGGAGGGGATGGTGGCGTGATAGAAGGCGCCGAGGAGAGAGCAAGGTATTGGGGCAGCAGCAAAGAGGTGTTCA
>DQVB01000342.1 GCA_015661985.1 Planctomycetota bacterium
AGCCGCCTCGTGGCGGTCGGGTGTTTTGCTGCGTTTGCCGGTGTGTCGCTTTGGAAGGCCCTTTCGGGCGAAACCACCTGCGGCTGTTTGGGTTCGAGGATTGCCGTACATCCGTGGTTCACCTTTGCATTTGACTGCTTGGCTGTGGGGTTGCTTTCGGCGGTAGGGGGCCAGTGCCGCGCGACGCCGGCGTGCCGGGTATCTGGGTGGGCTCGCGCGCTCGGTTGTTTCGCTGCGCTGACTCTGCTGGGAGGGTTCCTTGGCTATGCAGCTCTTGTTTCGAGATTAGGTCCTCGGCCGGGTGTTACCGGCAATGGTCTCTTGTTGCAGCCGGACCAGTGGGTCGGAAAAAGATTTCCAGTGCTGCCCTATCTTGAATGCGCAAATAGGTTGGCCAAGGGGAGATGGATCGTTGTTTTGTATCGGCATGACTGCCCGAAATGCAAAAGGGCGATTCGCCAGTACGCTCTGAGGTACCGGCTGGGGCATTATCACGCTAGCCCAGCACGAGTGGCTCTAGTTGATATTGGGCCGCGTGTACAGCACACGGCAGCATTGGTCGCGCGGGAGTGGGGTGTAGGCTGTAGTTTGTCTTCACGGATGCCGGTGGAATTGTTCGGACGGGTTCCCCTGGAGATTCTTTTGCGTCGGGGTACGGTTGTCCGGGTAAGTCCCCTGGCTTCCGAAATGGGCAGCCCAGATAGTCGGTGAGGTGGCGCACGACGTTGGCGAACTTGGTTGATCCGGGAGACGCGGAATGGCCAGCAAGACGCTGTGTGTTCGGGGCAGATCTGCGCGTCGGAGCATTTTGCCCCTGTGCGTGCTGCTAGTGCTCGCGTTTTCGAGCGTATTTTTGGTATTTTGGAAGGGGGAGTCGGCGGTCTCACCAGCACCTTTCGCACTCGGGTCGAGCGTGCTGGCGGTGTCGAAACAGTACCTCGATTTCGGCGAGGTTTGGGCGCGCAAGGATTTCCGATGGGACCTCGCCGTCCGGAACTGTTCTGCGGACGAGATCACCATATATAGCGTGGTGTCGGGGTGCAGTTGCGCGTCAACAGCGCGCGAGACTTCCAGAATCCGCTTGCCACCCGGCGACACCGTCGAAGTTCCGCTGCTTCTCGACCTGATTTCGGAGGTGTCGGTAGGCGGCGGGGAACCCGTGCGCGGCGTGGCCATCGATCTGATTTTCGGGCTGGGTCAGAGCGTGCCGCCCGCCCGTTTCACCCTGTGCGGGAGGGTTCGGCGGCCGTTTACTATCGAACCGGCGATGATCCAATACGGGGAGTCCTTGGTGAAAGGCCGGCCGTTTACTGCGCGTTGTCTGTCAGTAAAGCTTCTTACGCCACTGCGCGAGATTCGGGCCCACTGTGATCCGCCCGTAGGTTCGGTATCGGTTCGGCGCATGCCTCACGGCACGTACACTGTGCTGTTTGAGCCCCTTGCCCAGTTGCCGGAGGGCGGGTTTTCCGCCGAGTTAAAACTCGTCGGTGTTACCGAGGATGGTGAAGTCCTACCGCCTTGGCCAGTGAAGGTGCTCGGTAATGTCATGCCCGAGATTGGTGCTATTCCGTCCTCTTTGTATTTGGGGATCCATCGGGTCGGTCAGGTGGCGCAAGGGTCTGTGATTATTCGGTCTGCTGCGGAGAGAAAGTTTCGCATTGCGCAGTTGTCAGTCGTCGGCCCAGGTCGCACCAGCTGTTCTGTGGATGTGCACGGCGGGGAGTCCCAATTGGCGAAAGAACACACAATCACTATTGCGCTTGCATTGGGCAAGCGCGGACACAACGTTTGCGAGCTAAGGGTGTCTGTGGAGGATGCTGATGGTTCGATACGGCAGGTTGCTGTTCCCGTGTCGGCTTATGCACGGTGACGATTCCAACTGTCGAGGCATGTCGGTGGTCGTGGAACGCTCGGCTTCCTCGCACGGCTTTGACATCGGGCCACGCGGTACGAGGATCGCCACGGTGGTGCCATCGTGTGACCGGCGTGACCGAGTTCCCCGGCGTCGCGCTTTTCGGCATCTGCTGATCTTGCTATGCCTTTTCGGGGTCAACGCCAGCGGCCAAGAACCTCTGGGACAGGGGGGCGCCGTTGCTCCCGCGGGCGACGAGGAGAAGCTTGGAAAAGTCTTTGCTGACTGGCAGCGTCGGCGCGGCAGGATACGGGCCGTGCATTGTCAGGCAACGGGCAACGGGATCGTGCCCAGGGGTGCCTTTGATGAATTGCCTGGGCTGCCAGAGGGTACGGAAAGGCCGGTTCCAAGAGACGACTATGTGCACAAGTTTGCGGGTACGTGGCTCCTAGACTTTGTGGGCAGTCGGTTCCGCGTCGAGATTGTTAGCGCTGCCTTTTGTGTTCCCGATGCAGTGTTTGATCCTGTGCACGAGTTGTGGGTGTTCGATGGAAGGGAATTGCGCCAAAGTCGTTTAGGCGTGACGGCGAACAAGGGCACGCACTATGCCGCTGCCCAGCCTGATTTCCGATATCATCGGCTGGATTATCCAGTGTTGACAATGGAAATGCTGCCCGTGTTTCTCGCACGCGGCGTGATGCTACCCGGGGCTACCATGCAGGAAATCCAGAATATAGCTTCCGGGATTGCGCCACATGATATGACCATCGCAGGGAATGCGATATTCGAAGGACGCGAATGTCTGCTGCTTCGAACACTGCCGTCGGATGACGAGACGGGTGTATTTTTCGAATTATGGGTGGAACTAGGGCGCGAAAGCGCGGTGGTCCGCGCCTTAAGGTTTGAGGGGGCGCTGGAAAGCTTTGTCGATATACATTATCGGCAAACACCTCACGGATGGCTGCCTGCCCGTTGGCGGTATACGCGGCTGGGGTTCCGCCGTAGCCTGCCTGTGCAGATCATCCAGGTTGTGGTCAAGCAATACGAGGTCAATCCGGCCTTGCGTCCGGGGCTGTTCCAGCTGAAGCCCACGGCCGGAATGGTAGTTCAGGATGACGTGGAGCGGAGGGTCTACCTCCTGGGGCCAAATGGTGAACGTCTGCCCGTAGGAGGCCGTATTGCGAGCGAAGGGTACGCGCCGGCCGTTGTGACGGCAATTGCGGCCACATTGCTAGGACTACTTGCTGTGGGGTTGGCAGCGTGGAAGTTCTTGTTGGTAAGAAGGGTAGCAACCGGGAACGGTCGCGGGAGTCACAGCGTTAATGGTGAGGATGGGCTATGACCGTGTCACAGTGGGACGGTTTTGCGAGCGGAATTCCTTCGGTTCTTTAGAATTGGGAGGACAGGACATGGGTTGGTTAAGGTGGTCTTCTGCTGGGGCCGTGGGTTTCTTCACGGTGGGGCTGATTGCTTGGACAATCGTCCGCTCCGCCACCCCTGCGTTTGGGTTCGAGTGCCCTTTCCACGGGTGTTTCTATTCTTCCTGCATCAGGAGTTTTGCCGGCAAGGGTGGGTGCAATTACTATGACGACTGTACGATCGGAGGCGTGACGAAGGAGTTTGCCCATACCGGCGCGACTGTACAGGATCGGGAGGCCATATCGACCAAGGACGTAAAGGTGTCGTATTGGACGGGGCTTAATTGCACGACCGTATGCACGAGCACCGAATTCCCCATCGAGGCGAATTGCTCAAAGCCATCAAAGAGTACTAACCTCCAGGTGTATTGCGCGCGCTGCGGCGACAACAGTTGACGGCAGCGTCATTTGGTAAACGGCTCTCCGCGGACGGTCGCAGACTATCTCGGCCCGTGGCGACAATGCGGACTCCCGAAGCGTGTGTGAGCCGCACTTGGCTGACCCGGCACGAAGAGGCCTGCGGTGAGCAGCTGCGCCCAGCCGGCGGTTGGTCTCAGTGAGGCATCGGCCCAAACCATGCGGCGATCCCAGTGTGATCGCTCCGGCGAGACAGGATTGGTTACGGCGGCATGGAGATTGGTGCTTGCTTCCCCTATTGGGGGACACCGTGTTCGCTCAGTAACGCGTTGGCGTGCCCCGGAGGCAGGACCCAGACTCTGAGAGGCGTAGGAACCGGCCTTGCCGAAATAGAGACGCATATGGGCTGTGTTTGCTTGGAGACATAGGTCGAGAGACATGTACTGGGTGCGAGGCATTTCTCTGGGGATGGGCCAGAACCTATGACTGCGAGGTACGCGGCGGGGAGTCGAGGTGAACAATAAGCGATGTTTGGAACGCCAGAGTCGGTTCCTTCGCGTTCAGTAGCCCAGTTATTCAGCCAGGCGAGGTGGGTCGTGAAATCCTCTGCTTTTCCACGGACCGACCCAAAGTGGTGTTCGCCGTCAACGCTTGTGTCAGCAGGCGTACTGTTCATCTACGGGCTGCTTGCGTCGTATGCGTCGTTCACGCATAGCCCAGTGTGGGATGAGCCGGGGCACCTAGTGGCCGGCATAAGCCACTGGCAATTGCGAACATTTGATTTGATGCGAGTTAACCCTCCGCTGGTCAGGATGGCGGCTGCGTTGCCGATAGCCTTTGGCGGAGCACAGGTCGACTGGAGCCGTTGGAACCGCGCGGTCGGAGTGCGCGCGGAACGGATGGTGCGCCGCGATTTCGTCAGAGCGAATGGCTCGCGTGTCTTTGCGTTGCACAGGGCGGCTCGCTGCGCGTGTCTTCCATTCTGTTTTGTGGGCGCTTACGTCTGCTTTCGGTGGTCTCGGGAACTGTACGGTCACGCAGCTGGGTTGCTCGCGATAAGCGCCTGGTGTTTCTCGCCGAACATCGTCGCCCACGGGGCGCTTATTACCCCAGATTGCGCTGCCGCCGCGATAGGCGTCCTTTCGGGCTACACATTCTGGAGATGGTTGCGGGATCCTAGTTTGAACCGCGCAGTGTGGGCAGGGGTTACAGTTGGGTTGGCGCAGCTCGCCAAGACAACTTGGCTTGTCCTTTTCGGGCTTATCATTCCCCTGTGGCTTGTTTGCAGCATCCGTGACTCACGAATCGATGTCTTGACTGGTCACAAAAGGCGTTACTTTTCCGCGGCACGTTTGAAGCAAGCAGCGCAGTTGTTCGTGATAATCGTTCTCGCAGTATACGTGCTGAACATGGGCTACTGCTTCGAGGGCTCGTTGCGAAAGGTAAATCAGTATTCGTTCCTGAGCCGAGCCCTGGGAGCTACCATCATAGTGGACGGGCAAGTCGACCCGCCCCAGGCTGGAAACCGGTTTAGGGGTAGTTGGTTGGGGCAAATCCCTGTGCCGCTCCCGCAGAATTACGTGATGGGGATCGACCTGCAGAAATGGGACTTCGAACGCAAGATGTGGTCGTACCTCCGCGGCGAGTGGCGATTGGGCGGGTGGTGGTACTACTACCTCTATGCCAT
>DQVB01000237.1 GCA_015661985.1 Planctomycetota bacterium
CCCGCCACCTGGATGTCGGCGGTGCTGATTCCCTGCCCCTCTTCACCGGCACGATGCACAAGGTGCCTGGCGGACTGGAGGCCCTGCTGCACATCCCCCTCTTGCCCATCGCCGACGCTACGGCCGAGGCGGTCAAGCGGCGAGGTCTGCGGCGGCTCACGCTATTGAGGACGAGGTTCACCATGAGAGGACGATTTCTGCCGGGGTCGCTTCCGTGATGAGCACGGCTTGCGAATCGTTGTACCGGACAGCACCGATCACGAAGCCCTTCACGATGTGATCTACAACGAACTGTGCGTCGGCCCGATGCGTGCGGGATCCAAGACGCGGTACGCCCAAATCACGGCCCGGCTCGTGCCATGCGGTGCCCAAGGCATCATCCTCGGGTGCACCCACATCGGCTTGCTGATCGACGAAAAGGATAGGCAACTCACGGTGCTCGACAGTACCGGAATACACGCTCGAGCAGCAGTCGATTACGCCTTCGAAACAGTCCGGAAATGGTGAACTCAGCAAAGGAGCAACAGACTGGATTCCAACGGCACCGCGAACACCGATCCGTCACGGCAAACGCAGCTAGCCAGTCTCATCCAGATTCTCTCGCGCCGCCGTCCGGTTTTGCTCCGCGTGCTAGCCGGGATTCGCCGCTTGATCCGGGTGAAACGGGTCTCGCGTCCCGCCAGGCTGTTGCCTCGCTTCCGGATTTTCAAACGGCAGCCACACGCCCTGGCCGACGCAGACATTTGCTTCTTCCCTCGGCACGGAACAACCGGTCGCCTGCGCCGGCCTCGGGACGCGCCGCCTGAAAAGAACTTCTTTACCTTTGATTGGCGTTGTCCTTCTTGTACCGATACGTGAGGAAATCGCCCACGTAGATAAGGTACTCGAACGGCAACCGTTCACTGTCCACCTGTTCGCGGATCGTGGCCAGCGTGCCGCGGACCACTTCCTCCTTCTCGGCGTACCCCGCATACTTCACGATGGCCACGGGAGTGGGGGCTGGATAGTTTACCGACAGCTTTCGGACCAACTCGTCGAAATCGGCCTTCATAGTGAACAGGACCATGGTGGTACGGTGGGCTGAAAGTTTCTCGATCGTGTCGATCATCCCGGGCCAGTCGTCCGCGGCGAGGATTACAGACCGGGTGTATCGGCTTTTGGTGACATCCCTGCCGAGGGCTGCATTGGCGGCATTGAAGCAGCTCAATCCGGGAATCACCACCGGCTTGAGGTCCTCGAATTCCTCAAGGCACCATGCATGGGGACCATAGATCAACGGGTCGCCCGGACTGAGCACTGCCACGGTCTTGCCGGCCCGGACGGCACAACGTACTTGGCTCACGAAAACACGACGCTTTCGCGCGATCTCCTCGCATAGGCGTCGCTGGTTGGCGCCCAGCTCCGAAGGATCTTGTCCGTAGTATCGCCACAAAAACCAGTCGACATCCAACACGTTCTTGTCTTCCAGATAGGGTGCGACGTTTTTCCTCAAGGACCGGGGGCAGAAAACGACATCCACCTTTTCCAGGACGCGCACGGCCCTCACAGTGATCAGGTCGGGATCGCCGGGCCCAACCCCGACCAGGTAGAAACAGGGGCCGTTTTCCGCGGCCAAGGCTGGGGCAAGACTCGCTCCAAGCCACAGGGCCAGCGCGAAAAGCTCGGAAACCGCCAAACGCTTGTTGACCATCAGTCCGCTCATCGAGTGCTCTCTCCTTTCTCTCATCATGCCTGTGTGATGGGACTTGCAGCCAGTCGGGCGTTGCGTGAAGGCTTGCGTATGCGGAGAATGGCCCGGCAAGCCGGCCGAGAGCCAGCGACCGGGCCCTTCCTAACGCCGGCCGGAAACCTCGCCACCGTTCCGCGATCCCAATGCGCGCCATGTTTGCACATCGATCGTCTCGCTCACAAAATGCACCGAACCGTCAACGAAAAGGATATTCACCCCACCGGGATGCCTGCTGCGGGCCATCTGCCACAAGGATCGAAGCGGTCCCCATTTGGCGCAGTCGGGGATGCGCGAGTTCGGCTCCCACCAGTGATAGTAGGCCGTGTAGAGCACGAAGCCATCGACCCACCGCGTGCACCGCCCCGGTCGGCTGGCCACCGGCCGGCCGAAACGAGTACAGAACTGGACCGTGAGCGCCGGGTCCCCCCTGCTCCGAGCCCCGACAATCACGATGTCCTTGTTCTGCTCGGTCAGCACGACACCGGACCAAGGCGTGTTCGCGTCGGGCAACAGGCTTTCTGAAAAAGCCGCCGTGTTGCTCGTCCCGTCGGTCACGTCGGCAAAACGTACGGCAAAGGCGCTATTGAAAAGCCCGTCGGCATCGTCGAATACGGCCGTGCCGCGCTCGGTCGGCGCGCCGCGGCCCCAGCAGGCCATATAGTTGGTCGGTGCGAATTCGAGTTCCGCGCCCGGCGGCACCACTTTCTGTCGCTTGTCGCTCGGACAGTAAAAGAACGAAATCTCCTGCGTCACAGGCACGCGATTGCTCGGATGTACGCCGGAACCTGGCCCCCAGAATATGCCCGTGTGACCGTAAAGCGGGACGTCCAAGTTCAGGGACTGATAGATGTTGAACTGCTCCATGTAGGGCGTGAGCATGGCAAACGGCCCCCAGCGGTAAACCCACGCAGGAATATGCTCGTAGCCCGGACACGTCTTCCTGGGCGAACCGATGGGGAACTGGTTGTGGCTGTCGTGGAAACTGTGCAACGCCAAACCGATTTGCTTCAAATTGTTCGTACACTGCATGCGCCGGGCCGCTTCGCGCGCAGCCTGCACGGCCGGCAAAAGGAGGGCGATCAGAATCCCCACAATCGCGATGACCACCAGCAGCTCGACCAGTGTGAAGCCATTTCGACCTTTCACGGCTCCTCCTTTGCAGACGCAGACCCAGGTTGCACAACTCGCCCTGTACCTGTTCCGCCCGACCCAACACGCGCATGGCGCCGGGTATTACGGATTTTTCATACGTAATACGCAGGATAGTTTAGCCGCCCCCCAGTGGCCCGTCAACAGAGTGGTGGAGCCGCTCACCAGAAAACGCGTCCAGGGGGCCACACGGGATCTCCCCACAGGTGGCA
>DQVB01000093.1 GCA_015661985.1 Planctomycetota bacterium
ACAAAGCCCGAATGATGAAAAAGCTCGGATTAACCTTCCCCGATCAACTTGTGCATTTCGCGATCGTTGCAAAGAACGGGCATGGCTGGTGCGTTCCCGCGGCGGCCGGCAGGTGCGCGACCGATCACAGCCTGGAACGATGAGCCCGACACCTCAACCAGTGGCGCAGACAGCAACCCCCACCGGCTGGGGTCGGCGACGGACGCTTGCAGTCGGGTGGGCCGCGCTGATCGTCGCACTAGGGTGGTCCTACTATTCGGCCATGGCGTTGCTCGTGGGCCGCTGGTGCCGGGAACCCGATTACAGCTATGGGTTCTTCGTGCCGCCATTCGCCCTGTATCTGTTGTGGGTGCGGCGCAGAACGGAGAAGCCCCTATTCGGACGGGGCAGCCTGTGGGGACTCCTGCTTCTCGGGTTGGCTGCCGCCTTGCGCTGGGCCTCGGCCTACTTCTACTACGGCTTGATGGACCCGTTTTCGTTGATACCATGTCTTGCCGGAGTAGTACTTCTGGTCGGGGGTTGGTCGGCACTGCGGTGGGCATGGCCGTCGATCGCCTTCCTTGTGTTCATGATCCCCCTGCCGGGGTTCCTCGCAGACACATTGGGGCGCCCGCTGCAACGGGTCGGTACGATTGCCAGTACGTACCTTGTCCAAACATTGGGCATCCCCGCTGTGGCTCAGGGAAACGTGATCCTGCTGACGAATGCAACGGTTGGAGTCGCAGAGGCCTGCAGCGGACTCCGCATGTTCATGCTCTTTTCCGCCGTCTCTGTTGGCACGGCGTTTCTCATGCAGCGGAGCCTGATCGAAAAGACCATCATCGTCCTAAGTGCCCCCGTTATTGCCGTGGCTGTAAATGTGGCCCGGATTACCGTGACCAGTATCCTCCACGAGGCCGCTAGCCACGAACTGGCCGAGGCCGTCTTCCATGACTGGGCCGGCTGGTTGATGATGCCATTGGCAATCTTGCTCTTGTGGGTGGAGATCGCAGTGCTGGCCCGGTTGGTCATAGACGCATCGGCGAAAGGACCCGTTCCCCTTGAGGTCACGTCGCCAGGGTAAAGACATCAACCGGAGCCCAGATGCCCCACATAATCCCGCCAAAGGATACGCGCGGCCTCGATGCCCCCAACCGCAGGGGTCGACCGGAACGCAATGGACAGCCATCTGTGCGGGGATTTCGAGCTTCAGCCGTTAAGCAGCGGTACGCGGACAGAGGACATCAAAGGGCCAAGAGCCCTGGCGCGGTGGGGGACGTTTTGGATCATGGCCCCGGACGCCTACATGGGAATCCGAAAACAACGCCTAATCTAGCCAATGTGCCTGCCCAGACCGCAGGCTGGTATCCCTGAGTTCCGGTGGGACGGTACCCTAGCGGACGGGCGGGCTTGGAACAATCGACTCTCCGCTGTTGTGCCTCTTTCCGCCTGTCGCACGAATCCGCATTGGCGGTCCATGACTTACCGCGAGAGGGAGTAGTAGATGCCGGACGAAGCAAGACAGGAGCAGGAGAATTTGCCCGCTTCACCTGAACTGGTGCCGAATCGGCACCCCAAGGCAGAATACCCGGACACGGAGTGAGCAACGCCGAGGCCTTTGTCCAGCCACCCGAGCCGTCCTTAGTGGGCATGTCGAGTTACCTGCATGCCTTTCGCCGGCGTTGGGTGAGTGCCCTGAGCCTGGGGGTGACATGTGCGGCGCTGGCCGGCGCAGCCGTCTGGTTTGGCCTGCGGCCCACCTATACCGCTACTGCGTTGCTGCGGGTGGCGGCGCACCAGGAAAAGCTTGTGTTTCCGACCGTGGATCACGCCGCCCAGAGCAGTTTTGATGTCTACAAGAATACCCAACAACAACTGCTCAGAAGCCGTTTCACCCTTACCGCTGCACTTCGCGATCCGGCGGTGGCAAGGCTACCTTTGGTCCAAAACGAGCTTGATCCGGTGGGCTGGCTGATGCGCGAGCTTGAAATCAACTTCCCGGGCGAGGCAGAGATCATGCAGGTAAGCCTGACCCTCAGCGATCCGGCCCAGGCGGCCACTTTGGTCAATGCGGTGGTACAGGCGTTCATGCGCGAAGTGGTGAATGTGGAGCGGGATCGGCGGGTCGAGCGGCTGAATGAGCTCGACCAGCTTTGCGCCGAAAAGGAAACGGAGGTGAGGAGTAAACGGGCTGCCCTCAGACAGTTGGCCGAGCAGTTGGGGGCCGGCTACACCGAGGCGTTATCCCTGAGGCAGCAAGTCATACTGCAGCAATTCGCCGCCATTCGGAAGGAGCTCACCCAAGCGGAATTCGAACTGAGGCGAACGCGGAGCGAAATCAAGGTGCGAGAGGCCCTGCTGAAGAAGACGAGCACCCCCACGGTCTCCCAACTCGAAGTGGATGTGGCGGCCGAGAATGATCCGATAACGTCGACGCTGGTTGGCCGAATAATGAGTTGCCGGGCGAAGCTGACCGAGGCGAAGGAGACGTTTCAACCAGAGTACGCCGAGCGTTTCGCCGTACCCCTCCGGCGTGTGCTCAGCGCCTTGCAAAAGCAACTCGATGCCCGGCGGGAGGAACTCCGTAAGCGGCTGGAGCAGCGGAAACTCGCCGAAAACGATGCCGAACTGCAACGGCTGCAATCTCAGGAGGCGCTGCTGGCAGAACAGGTGCGGGAGCTCACACAGGATCTCAAGGAAGTCAGCGACCAGGCCCAACAGGTGGGCGGCTCATCCATCGATGTTGAGATGATGCGGGTTGAGATTCAACATATCGAGGCTGCATTGAACAGTATCGCCGAAGAAAGGGAACGATTGAGAGTCGAGCTGCGGACCGGGTCCCGGATCACGCTCGTGCAGCCGGCAACCACACCCACTAGCCCGGATCGAACGACCAAGCCTGGGCTGGCCGTTCTTGCGGGGCTGGCAGGCTTTTTCATCCCCGTGTGGGGCGTCACGCGATGGGAGGTCGGCAAGCACCGAATTAGTTCGTGCAGAGAGGTCTCCAAGGTACTCGGGTTGAACACAATCGGCGCGGTTCCGCGAATCCCCCCTTGGGCAATTCGCCGGCTGGACGCGCCGTCCAGGCGGTGCCAGCGCTGGCGTGCAGTAATGAAGGAATCCGTGGACGCCGTGGGGGCCATGGTACTGCGCAGGGCGCAGAGTGATCAACTGCGAGTGATCCTCGTGTCTAGCGCCGTAAATGGTGAAGGGAAGACGACGCTGGCCACGCACCTTGCCAGGAGCCTGGCCTCAAGCGGATATCGGACCCTGCTC
>DQVB01000264.1 GCA_015661985.1 Planctomycetota bacterium
CCTCGAAAACAGGGACACACACTTCAAACAGATCACCGGGAAGACAAAAGAACCACCGAAAGCCGGGCCGACGGAGAAGGGACTGCTTCAATCCGTCGTTCATGTCATGCCGGCCCACCGGATCGTCGGTGGAAGAGCGGAGGCTCCGCCGCAGCAGCCTGACTCCGAAAAACATTCCCCCACGGAGCTGCGCCAGGGCGTGGGCATCCGCCAAGCCACCGGCGCTACGGCTGCCGAGCGTAAGGCGTTGTTTGACCTGGAAGCTGTGCCCGCCGGTACCAAGTGGGAGTTCTTCCTGGAAATCGACACACTGCGCGGCGGCCCAGAAGTGGAAAGGCTGGTCCTGCTGGCCGTGGCCGAATGGGCCCAGGGCCGCTGCTGGCTCGGCGGCTCAGCGGCCCGCGGAACCGGCTGGATGAACTTGGAGAACGTGGAGCTGCTTCGGCTGCCCTTAACCGAAAAGGCGGTCGACGCCTGGCCGAACAACATGTTTGCATCGAACGACCAGCGCTGGGACTACCTCATCAAGCTGCCGGGCACCGAACGCGCACAGGGAAAAGAAGGCCTCCGTAGTTGGGCCGAACAAACCGAAAGCCCAGTCCTGCCGGACAATCGCTTCTGGTATTTGAGGATCGATGCGCAACTAGAAGCCGGGCCGGCCGCCAGCGGATACGGACTGGATGCCCTGTCGGTTGGCGGTCATGCCGCAGCCCTGATCCAGCCGCTGTCCGACAACCTCCTGACGCCCAATGGGGTGAATGCAGAGAGTTTTCGCGGGCAGTACAACCCGCACGCGCCGGTGGTGGTGACCCGACGCGCCAATCAGCCTCGGGACCAGGCGGAACCACTTGTGCCCGGAAGTGGTATTCGCGGCCCGCTGCGGCACGCCACCTCACGCTGGCTGCGCGGCCAACCAGGTGACAACGGTAAGGGGCCGGAGATCCCGGATCCGAATGACCCCTCGTGGGATACAGACCGGGACTCGGACGACTCCGTGTCGCAACTCTTCGGGCTCACCAAGCGATCAGCGCGGCTGCTGGTGCGCGACGGCCTGCTTGTCCGGAGTGCCTCAAGCGACGATCCGGCGTCTCCCCTTTTCCAACTCGCCCTGTTCCAGCACCACGCGGAGGACGAGTTTGCCGGTGGCGCCTACGGCGCGGGCAAGTTCGACCGCACGGCGGTCATCGTGGGGACGTTCGAAGTGCGGCTGGTAATCGAGGCACAGGCCCGCGAGGAATTGATGGGCCATCTAAAGACTTTGACCCCCGCCCTGCAGCTTGCCGAGCTGGGTCACCTGCCCATCGGCGGGGCGAAATGGCGCGGCTTCGGTTGGCTGCCATGGCGGTTTACGCGCGTCGAACTCTGGCGGGCAGGCAGTCCCGATCCGGAACCACGCCGGGCTCTTCGCAATCCCGAAAAACAGGACAATTGGATCGTTTCTGCAATCGCTGAACTCCAACGCTCACTACAAAACCCGAACGAAGGTGCGCCATGAGAGAACAAACCGCAACGCTCACAATCGCTCATGGCCGAGTTGAGCGCCCGGTCCGTGAACTGCTGGCCGGTTTGGTTCAAAAGCACGCCCCACAGATCATCTGGCGCGAGCCGGTGCCGACGCGCCGACGGTTGGATGGTTTCATCGGCCTGTGGTGCGGAGACCTGGACCAGTTTGCGGAAAACTGTCCGTACGACGCGCTGGACGAGGCCCGGCTCTTTTGGGACGAGGAACAAGGTACAGCGGGTGCTCTCCATTTGGTTGCTGTCATCTACGGGCAGGCGAACTGCCGCCAGACTCACTGGGCTGCTTTTTGGCATGCGGATGGCGATCGAGCGCAACCGGCTTGGGTCGATGACAACTTGATAGAGAAGCCCGAAGGAGATCGAACCTTCGTTGTCCACGCGCTCGAAGAAGACGTACTGACCATGGCCGAACGCGACCGGAACCGCTACGGTCTCCGGACGGTTTGCCATCCCGACGGCGTTAAGCTGACTGTTCACAAATACTTCCAGGGGACGGAACTCGTCTTCTGGAGACTCGCGCGCAAGGACGAAACAAGAGACGAGAGGTAACCACAATCATGAACCAAGGCAGCCAACAGTACGAAGTGGAAATCCGCGGTGTTTCGAACGACCGCGATCTTGATCTGTTACTCGGCCCGCGTTTCCAAGACGCGGTGAGTTCGAAGCGTTGGGACAAAGGCAAAGTAATCGTCGCCTTTGCGGAATTCCAGCAGGCACAGGAGTTCGTCGCGACCAATAACGGCCGAATGTTCAAAGGCGGTGCGACGATTGCCGCCCGACTGTTGACGCAGGTGCCATCCCACGCCGCGGATCCGGCCAGTCAGCAACCCCGCGCAGCGACAGCGCAGCCGCAGGCCGTGATCAACACAACCCCCGCCCGCCCGGGACAAGACAAGCGGCGCGCCGCACCGTATCATTTCGTCCCTGTCAAGCCGGAACTCGCCGGTTCGGCCGAGCCGGTACTGCACGACCGCTGGAACCGCGAGTACTGGTCAGGGGAACTCCATCTCACTTTCAAAGCCCTCACGCCGCTTCTGGCCGGAAACGACCAGTACGATCACCGGGAGGCGCTGACGGCGGTCCAAGACGCCTATCGAACCCTGATCCGCAACCGTGGCGTCCCTAATGCCCAAGTCGCTGACGACAAGAAGCTGCTGGAACCAATGGCCCTGCCTGCCCAACAAGACGGGCAAACCATCGGCCCAGTGCTCATCAGCGGCGCGGCGCAGAAGGGGATGCTCCGGCACTCCCTAGCTGCTCTCTTCTCCGCCCCCATGGAGCGCGTCACGGAACGCACGTTTTCCTACCGGCCGAATGTGACGTTTGTCGGAAGGGAGCGTACCTGCCGACCCGCCCTGGTCGTCGACGGCGGCGGGAGGAACAAGGAGGGCATCCCCCATCCGGTCACCGTCTTGTTGCTCAGTTTGCGGGACCTATGCTACGTCCAACCAGACGCGCTGAGCAAGATGCCCGCACGATTTCAGAAACTCGCCAACGAAGCTGCTCAGTCACGGTGCCGGCATTACACAACGCCTTCCGCCCGCCGCTCAATCGCGATCGACTCGTCTGATGTTCGCACAATGGAGGACGCGAATCTGCGGCTTACCAAATCGAATATCCTCAAGAGCGGCAGCAAACGCGAGACCCTCTCTGAATTGCAGGACCGATTGCCGGTAGTCAACCTGAACGGCATCGATTTGGCCGCCCGACTGAACCGTATCTTTCACGAAAGGAATCCCGACCCCCGGCAGTTACGAAATAAATCTCGCGACGGCTATCCGCTGCTTCTTGTCACGTTGCCGGAGAACGACGAGACCGAAGTGCTGGACACGGAACAGCTTCAAAGGTTCGACGAGTCAGTGGACCACCTGATGGACAGCAAAGCTGGGCATCTGCGAGATCACCCCCTGTTACATGATCGACCTAATCACGAAGGTCTTGTCGAGGAACTGAAACGACTCCGCCAGCGTGGTTTGCTGCCTGGGGACCTGATCTTCCTGGAGCAAAACGCTTTTGGGGAACGTATTGTCCCCTTGGGCCATCACGTGTACTACCGCCAGCGTTATCGTGATTCGATCCACAAGACGCAAGTGCCTGAGTATCAGTGGGCACGCCATCAGGTACGGCCCTGCGACCTCCGCAACATCCTTTGCCCGTGCCCGGAGGAGATGGAGTCGCACGACGGAAGTGAGCCGGAGCACCCGCGCGGCAAGCCAAAACGGCTTTCCATTGCCCGCCGCATGTTCGGGTACGTAGGCACCAGCAAAGGCCAGTACCGTGCAACCGAGCCCTTGACTTTCGGCATCGGCACAATTGCCGAGGCGAGCGAGATGAGCAAGCCGGACCATACGGATTTCAGCCAACTGGCTGGCCGAATCGCGTTCAATACGGCGGTGGAGGCAATCGCTGAGGGCAAGGAAAGGGACGAGGACCGTTTCTTGAATGCGGGACGCGCCTGCCTCGTGCCGCTGCGGCCGCTGGCAGCACCGAAACCAAGCGCCGTTGAACACTACCTGACGCAGGACCTCGATCGCCTCGGCTTACGAGTCGACGGCGGCATCCTCTGCACCTACGGCGATACCGAAGACGATCCTTCGGCCGGCGACCTTCGTGGCCGCAAGTTCTACCTGCATCAACCGGACGCCGCACGCGTGGAGGATGGCTATAGCCATTGCTTCGAATTGGGCGTCGACGATCCGGAGCCGGGGAAGTGGGGAAAGGTTTGGCGAGGCTATCCAGATCCCAGGGATCCCAAAGGCAAGAAAATGTGCTACCGATCCGAAGAGCGCGGACCCGATTGGCGCTTCAA
>DQVB01000756.1 GCA_015661985.1 Planctomycetota bacterium
AGTCGGGTTTGCGGAAGCAGACGAAGGTGATGATTGGCGGGGCGCCGATCACGCAGCAATACGCTGAGGAGATCGGGGCGGACGGCTATGCGGACAACGCCAGCGCCGCGGTGCACCTGGCCCGGCAGCTGGTGGAGGCCAACTGAATGACCGTGCGCGGGTTGTGCCACAGACGGCCTCCGGAAAACCCGAAGTACGAAGGACGAAAGGGCGAAACAAGCACGGAATCCCAGCTTCGAGTCTCCCACGTACCGGTGCGCCGCCAGATGCTGTGCCGCGTCCGCCGGGTGGCAGCCCGCGTTTTTTGTCGTTGCGGTTTGGGACATTCGGATTTGTTTCCGTATCCGGGTTCAGACATTCGGGTTTCACCCAGGGCGGCGGGCGGGACGCTGGACCGTCGCCTGTTTCGTTCCACAGCGGCTGGATGATACCCATGGCGATCGAAGGGCTGACGATCATCGGGGAATCGATCAACGATTCGGTTCCTTCCACGCGCGCGCTGTTTGACGCCGGGGACATGGAGGGGATCGTCGAGTTGGCTCGGTTCCAGGCAGCGCGCGGTGCGCGCTACTTGGACGTCAACGTGGGCTCGCGCGGGCCGGGGTTCATGGCCGAAGTGGTGCGCCGGATCCAGGAGGCGGTGGACGTGCCGCTGGCGATCGATACGCCGGATCCCGAGATGGCTCGCGCCGGACTGGAGGCATATGACCCGGGCCGGGCAGGCGGTGCGGTGCCCATCTTGAATTCCGTTTCGCCTCTGCGCACGGAGATGTTCAAACTGGCTGCCGTCCGGCCCTTCAAACCGATCCTGTTGGCTTCGGAACGGCACGAGGACGGGCGGTCGGGACCGTGCCGGACGGCCGAACAGACGCACCAGGCCGCGCGTCAGTTGGTCCGGGCCGCCCGGCAGAGCGGCCGGGGATGGACGAACGAGGAGTTGATCATCGATCCGGGCGTGGCCCCGCTGGCCAGCGATTCGGAGGGCAACTTGAAACGGCTGCTGGCTGCCATGGAACGGATCCACCGCGATCCAGAGTTGGCCGGCGTGCACATGTCTGTTGGTCTGAGTAACCTGACCGTCATGCTCCCTGCGCGGCGGGCAGACGGTTCACCTTTGAAGGGGCCGTTGGAAAGTGCTCTGCTGACCAAGGCCATGCCCTTGGGACTGGACATGATCGTCGGTTCGGTGCGGCGCAAATACCAGCTGCTGCCGCCCGACCACCCGGCCATGATCTGTTTGGACCAGCTGCTTGAGGCTGAGGGGTTCGAAGCGATCCTCCGTTTGCGTGATTTCTATTCGTAAGCGATGCATGAGTTGATTGAGGCATTGACGAGTGGCGGGCCGGTGGTCACTGACGGCGCGTGGGGCACCCAGTTGCAGGCCCGGGGACTGAAGCCCGGGGAATGTCCGGACGCGTGGAACTTGACCCATCCGGATCGGGTCGAGGAGGTCGGCCGAGCGTATGTCGAGGCGGGAAGCCAGGTGATCCTGACCAACACCTTTGGCGCCCATCGCTTCATGCTGGCCCGCCATGGGTTGGCCGATCGGGTCGAGGAAATCAATCGCGCTGGGGTGGAGATCTCGCGGCTGGCGGCGGCGGGCCGCGCCCGGGTTTTCGCTTCCGTGGGCCCGAGCGGGGTGATGTTGATGATGGGCCAGGTGGCACCGGGCGAGCTCCAAGAGGCTTTTGCCCAGCAGACGCGGGCCATGGCCGCCGCCGGGGCGGACGGGATCGTCATCGAAACGATGGGGGATTTGGCCGAGGCCAAGTTGGCCGTGGCCGCTGCCCGAGAAACGGGGCTGCCCGTGGTGGCCTGCATGACCTTCGATTCGGGCAAGCATCGGGACCGCACGATGATGGGTGTGACGCCCGAAGAGGCGGCCGAGCAGCTGACCGAGGCCGGAGCCGATGTGATTGGATCGAACTGTGGCCAGGGGATCGAGGGATTTGTGGCTCTATGCGGCCGGTTGAAATCGGCGACCGACCGCCCCATCTGGATCAAAGCCAACGCGGGGCTGCCCCAAGTGGTTGACGGACAGACGGTTTACTCCCAAACGCCCGAGGATTTCGCCTCACACGTGCCCCCATTGGTCGAGGCGGGTGCCTCGTTCATCGGCGGCTGCTGTGGGACGAACCCGGATTTCATCCGGGCCATTGCGGCGGAATTGGTACGGGGCGAATGAAGTTGCTCATTGGGCAAGGTTTCCACTCTCCCTTGGTTCCGAGGCAGGAGCCTGGACAGGAAAGGAAACGGGGATGTATGGATCGAGCCGACGTTTGCGGGGTCTCGTGATGTGGCGTCTGCTGGGAGTATTCTGTTGCCTGGGCCTTGTGATCTGGTGGGCCGGCTGCAGGCGAGGCCCGGAAGGCGGGACGGGCGGCGCCGGGCGACGTTCCGGGTCCAAAGTGATCGCCGTCATTCCCAAGAGTATGGGGGGCGAGTTCTGGGAGACGGTCGAACAAGGGGCTCGCCAGGCGGCCGGGGAGCTGGGAGTGGAAATGAAGTGGCAGGGCCCGCTGACGGAAACGGAGATCGCCGAGCAGAACAAGATCATCGAGAACATGGTCAACCTGGGCGTGGACGGGATCGCCCTGGCGCCGTTGAATCCCAAGGCGATGCGCAAGTCGGTGGAAACAGCCGTCGAGGCGGGCATTCCCGTGGTCATCTTCGACTCCGCCGTCGATGGCAACGTGCACAGCAGTTTCGTGGCCACCAACAACAAGTACGGCGGGGTGCTTGGTGCCCGCCATCTCATCGAGCTGCTGGGCGGCCAGCGCAGGCGCGTCATGGTGATGCGGTATGTCCAGGGGACAGCCAGCACCGAGGCGCGGGCTGCGGGTTTTCTGGAGACGATGGGGGAGGCCGGCATGGAAGTGGTGGCCGATCCGTATGCCGAGGACGGCACCGTGGCGGGGGCCAAGAAGACGGCCAGCAACACCCTGGAGAGCTTCACCCGAGACAACCGGCTCGAGCTGGACGGGATCTTCGCTTGCAATGACCGCGCCACGTTGGGGATGCTCGACGCCTTGCAGGATCTCCGCAAAGGTGGAGTGGAGGTGGACGTGAAGTTCGTGGGCTTCGATTTCACCCCACGGCTGGTGGAGGCGTTGCAGGCGGGCCAGCTGGACGCCCTGGTCGTCCAGAACCCCCGCAAGATGGGCTACCTGGCCGTGAAAACGCTGGTCGACGTGCTCAACCGCAAACCGGTCGAGTCGTTCATCGACACGGGTGTCCAGGTGGCCACGGCCGAGCGACTGGCCGCCGACGAGGCGCTGCGCAAGCTGGTGGGGGCCAAGCCGTAGTTGGATGGACACCACGTTGTCGCTGTCCGAGGAGGCACTCGGCCGGCGCTGCGCAGGCCGGCACCGGAGGGCGGGCGGAAGGTCCGTGGACGTGGGGCCGCGATGGCAGTTTCGGCGTGTGTGGGATCGCCCATGAATGAAGCAGACGGCGATGGTGGTGGGCGTGGCCGGCCGCCGCGGCTGGTGATGGAAGGCGTGCACAAGCGGTTCGGCGCTACCCGCGCGCTGTGCGGAGTGGATCTGACGGTCGAAGCGGGCCAAGTGCATGCGCTGGTCGGCGAGAACGGGGCGGGCAAGAGCACGCTGATGAAGGTCCTCTC
>DQVB01000066.1 GCA_015661985.1 Planctomycetota bacterium
CGCGGGCCAGCTGCCAGTAGCTTTCGCTGTCACCGAAGCCGAAGCGTCCGTCGAGCCGCGATTGCCAGACCCATCCGGCAGCCACCCGCAGCACGAAGGCTGCCACGAGAAGCAGGGCCAAGGGGCCCGCGGCCCGGCGCCCCCGGTTGTCTCGTCGATCCCTGCACACGCCGGGCTCCCCCCCTTGCCAACCCTTGCAGAACGGCTGCGCTTCGCCGCCGGCTACTCCCATTCGATCGTCGCCGGCGGCTTGGAGCTGATGTCGTAGACCACGCGGTTCACCCCTTGCACCTCGTTGATGATCCGCGTGGAGATGGCCGCCAGCACCTCGTAGGGCAAGTGGCTCCAGTCGGCCGTCATGAAATCTTCGCTGTCCACGGCCCGCACGGCGACCACGTCGGCGTACGTGCGGGCATCGCCCATCACCCCCACGCTCTGAACGGGCAACAGCACGGCGAAGGCCTGCGCTGTGCGGCGGTACAGTCCCGCCCGCTTGATCTCCTCCACCACGATGGCGTCCGCCTGCCGGAGCCTGTCCAGCCGATCCCGCGTCACTTCGCCCACGCAGCGAACCGCCAGCCCTGGGCCGGGGAAGGGGTGTCGCCAGACGATTTCGTCGGGCAGCCCCAGCTGCTCGCCCAAGCGCCTGACCTCGTCTTTGAACAGATCCCGCAGCGGCTCGAGCAGCTCGAAACCCAGTTCCTGGGGCAGCCCGCCCACGTTGTGGTGCAGCTTGATCGTGGCCGCCGGTCCGTCCGCTGACCCACCGCTTTCGATCACATCGGGATAGAGCGTGCCTTGAGCCAAAAAGCGGGCGTCCGCAATCCGCGACGCCTCCTGGCGGAAACACTCGATAAAAGCATGACCGATCCGCCGCCGCTTCTCCTGCGGGTTGGCCACCCCGCGAAGGGCGGCCAGGAACCGGTCCTCGGCGTGCACCACGTGCAGATCCGTCCTGAAATGGTCCGTAAACTCCTGGATCACCGCGCCCGCTTCGCCCTGGCGCAACAGCCCGTTGTCCACCAGGATGCAAGACAGCTGCGGGCCCACAGCCCGCGACACCAAGGCGGCCGTAACCGCCGAATCCACGCCGCCGGACAAGGCACAAATGACCCGCGACGAACCGACGCGACGTCGCATTCGGTCCACCACCTGCTCGGCGAAATCACCCAGTTTCCACAGGCGCGAGCAGCCACAGACGGCGGTCAGGAAATTGCGCAGCATCGTTGGCCCGGCCGGGGTGTGGGTCACCTCGGGATGGAACTGCACGCCGTAGACGGGCAGACGTCGGTGACGGATGGCAGCGAAGGGGCAGGTATCTGTTTCAGCCAGCGACACGAAATCCTCACACACGCCGGTGACCTGGTCGCCGTGACTCATCCACACCTGGGTCTCGGCGGGCACACCGGCCAGCAGGGCGTCGTGGTCCACGATCCGGCAGCGGGCCCGGCCATACTCGCGAGCCGGCGCACTGCGCACCTCGCCCCCCAAGGCCTCGCAGACCAGCTGCATCCCATAACAAATGCCCAACACCGGGATGCCCAACCGGAAAATACCCGGGTCGCAGCGCGGCGCGTCCGGCTCGTATACGCTGGCCGGCCCACCCGAAAGAATCAACCCCTTCGGAGCCAGCTCTCGGACCCGCTCCGCGGTGATGTCGTGCCGAACGATCTGGCAGTAGACCTGCTGTTCCCGCACCCGCCTCGCAATGAGCTGGGCGTATTGAGAACCGAAGTCGAGCACCAGGACCTTCTCGCCGGCAATGTCCTTCACGGCGTTCTCCCTCGCTCTCGAAACCCATCAGTCTATGCGGCTTTGGCCGTGGATTCCATCCCCCCCGGCAACCAGGGATCCCGCCTCGGCCAGAAGTGCTATTCATCCCTCGGCAGCCTCCGGCCGATCGCTGGGAGAGAGCCTTTACTCGACCTGCTGCCCGACTATCCTATTACTGTTAGTCCCTATGACCCCGCCGGCTGGCCTCCTGGGCGCAAGTGGCCCACCGCCCGGCGGACCTGTTCCTCTTGGCAATCAGGGAGACTCAAGACATGAGAACCGCACGCATCCTTGGGACACTGGCCTTGGTCCTCCTGTTGGCCTTGCCCGCCGCGGCGCAAGAGCGGCAGCGCAAGAAAGGCAAGCGACCGCAGCTGAGCACGATGAGCCGCGCCATGTTGCTGGTACAACGCCTTCGTGAAGCCCTCGACGGCATGGACTTGACGGCCCAGCAACAACAACAGGTGGAGCAGGTGCGGGCAGAGCTGCGGCCCCAATTGGAAGAGGTGCTCGAGAAGTTGCGCGATTTGCTGACCGAAGAGCAGCGTCAAGCGGCCGAAGACGCGGTACGCAAAGCGCGCGAGGCCGGCAAGAAAGGCCGCGCGTTCTTTGTTGCCGTCGAGACGGCCGTCAAGCTGACCGACGAGCAACGGGAAAAAGTGAACAAGCTTGGCCAGCAGACGCTCAAACTCAGCCGTCAGATGGTCAAGAAGATCATGGGCGTCCTCACGCCCGAGCAGCAGGAGAACCTGAAGAAGAAACTCCGGCCGCCGCGCAAAAAGAAGACCAAGGGGGCGGCCGAAAAGAAGCAAACCTGATTGCGCGGCGCCACTTCATCGCGCGATTCCCGCCGGCCTTCGACACAACGGCTCGCAGAATCGTAACCGGGGTCCTCCTGAGCCGGGTTTTGCTGCGCCCTGCAAGGGCGAAATACGCTCGGCGTGGGAGAGCCAAGCTACAAGGGTGTCGCTGTTCGGTTGATCGCCGTCATGCCTGGTGAGGCCGGTCCCGTTGGGCTCGCCGCCCGCTGGCTCGGCAGCGCCTGCATGTTTTTTCTCTGCGCAAGGGCCTCTGATGGAGGCCTCGGCTTCAGCGGAGGCTCTTCCACGGCTCCTGGTCGGCCACTTCGGTCACCTCGTAGCCGTTTTCTTCGTTGACGGCCGGACCGAGGATGGCCAACAGCTTGGCGTCTGCATCGCTGACGTTGAACGACGCGTGCACCGTGTCGGGTGGGATGACGATCGCGTCGCCCGGGTTCAAGGTGCGGCGTTGTTGCTCCAGCCACTGTTCGACCTGGCCATCAATGCAGTAGATCACCTCTTCCTGCCGCGGGTGTTTGTGGAAGGCGTGCCCGCCTCCGGGGCTCAAGGTCACTTCGATCACCACCAGGTTCTTCATGCCCATCCCGGCGGGCCGGCAGCACCAACCGAGGGCTCCCCAGTCGAGCGTTTCGCGGTCCACCTGGTCGGCGGGCAAGAACATTCCAGGCATGGCTATCCCTTTCGCAGAGTGGCATCGTCAGCTCTGATGTGCGGTTCATTATGGGGCAGTCCGTTGGGCGGTCAAGCCGTCGGATGGGGCCGCCGGTCCCTTGGGGCCAGGGCTTGGGGCCCACGGCTCTCCGGGCGGGGCACGTCGAACTGGCTCCGGTTCGGAATCGGTGCGGCGGATACAACGCAGGGGGCCGCGGCGGACCGGCTGGTGCCGATGACGGGCGCAACGGGCTTTCCCGGCGCCTCGTTGACGGTCGAGGCGGATCGGTCTGCCAAGGTCGCGCGGACGGGCAAGGCGATGCTGCCCATCGGGCTGCCCTGGCCGGTTGCAACCGCTACAGTCGGTCCTGGCGGCGCGGCCCTCAGTCTCCATCGCGGCGGCGCGATCGGCCCAGGCGGACGTCTTGGGGTTGCAAAACGGGAAGGCCCGGAAAAAAGTGCCGTTTGGGCAAAAGAATCCGCGGCCGCGGGTCGATGCGATCAAGGCCAAAGACTCTGAACAGAGGGTGTGCGCACATTGAGCGAACCGCTGAAGACGACATTTCGGGTGCTGGCCGAGACGGCCAACGAGGCCGCTGTGGGAGTGCTGGTCCCCGCGTTGGACTCACCGTACGGCACCATCCGCGACTCGGCCCTTTCGGCGCTTTTGGCCCGCCGCAGCCCGGTCGGCCATCGCGAGGTGATCGGTCGATTGCACCGCTTCGACCGTCACGCACTCTCCATCGTTCAAGACCAGCCACATCGGATGACGCGGGCGTTGCGGGACGCAGTACTTTCGAGCCAGCGCCAGTTCTGCCACAACGGGTGCCGTGCCGCCGTCTGGCTCCGCGAATACGACCTCGTACCGGCCCTGCTCACTGCCCTGGAAGATTCCAGCAACCCGAACGCTGACCTGGCCACCGCCGCATTGTCCGAACTGGTCGAGCTCCTCTACCGCGAATTGATCACCTCGCACGGACAGGGCGGCGGACGCGACCCCCGGGCCGTGCGCCGCCGCGTGGTCAGCGCCCTGGAAGGGTCGGTCGGCCGTTTCGGGCGACACAAGCGACGCGAGGTGTTGGAGGCCTTCGCCGTGCTGGCCAAGCGCGACAACGCCCAGCTGCGACATGTGCTGGACGATCCCCACCACGCCGCCTTCATAACCCTGGTCGAAGTGCTCGCCCAAAGTCGCGCCGCCGGCGTGATCCGCTTGCTGCTCAGCTTTCTGGACGATCCACACGCACCGTCCGTCGTCCTTTCGGTCCTGGCCAAGCGGACCGACTTGACCCTGGTGCGCCACTTGCTCCGGAAGGTAGGACCTGAGCCGTCCTCCGTGGTGCGTCGAAACTTGAAGCGGATTAGTGCCGTGGGGTGGATCGGCCAGCGGGTCGACGTGTTGGACCATCTGGACGAGCAGGCGCAGCAGGCAGCCGTTGCCCTGGTGATGGCTTCGGCGATCCCTCGCCAGCAGGCTTTTGCGGCCATCAAACACATCTTGTTGCGCGGCAAGCCGGCTGGCCGTCGTGCGGCGGCCCAAGCACTGGAGGAGTTCCAGGGCGCAGCGGCCAATGACTTGGCCCTGCGAGCCCTGGGGGACACGGACCCGGAGGTCCAGGCGAACGTGCTGGTCCAGCTCCGTCGCCGGGGTATCCCCGGGGCCCTGTCGCAGCTCATCGACCGATTGGACAGTCCTCACGAAGCCGTGCGGGCCGCCATCCGCGAAAGCCTCGAGGAGTTCACCTTCCATCGCTACGTGGCTGCCTTCGACATGCTCGACGAAGAAATCCGGCGCAGCACGGGACTGCTGGTCAAGAGGATCGACCCGGAGACGCTCCCCCTGCTCAAGCAAGAGCTGAACAGTCGCCTGCGCACGCGTCGGTTGCGGGCCCTTTCCATCGTCCAAGCTATCGATGCGGTCGATGCGCTGGAAGACGAAATCATCGCCCGGCTGGAGGACGAAGACCACATGGTGCGGGTGCGGGCCGCCGAGGCTTTGGGCAGAGGGACCGGCCCGGCAGGCTACGAAGCATTGCTGCGGGCGACGGAAGACCGAGCCGTGGTCGTGCGGGAAGCCGTCCAAGCAGCCCTCGAGCGACGCGAAAGGCCGGCCGCCGCCGGTGGGGCGGCATCGGCGGCTGGCCGGGAGGACGAAAGATGAGCCCCGCAGGCGCCGTATCCGTGCTGGTGGCCGAGGCCAATCCCTTCAAAGGCCTCAGCGGAGGCTTTCGGCCAGAAACCAATCAGCAGAGTGGCGCCAGCGTGCTGGTCGTCCTCGTTGTGCTCGTCGCCCTGATCGCCGCCCTTTGGATCGCTTCCCGGCTGGCCGACCGGCGCCGCCAGCAAGGGCCCACCCACAGCCCCTTGCTCTTGTGGCTGGCCCTCTGTCGGGCCCACCGGTTGCGGTGGTCCGAGCGGCTTGTGCTGTGGCGACTGGCCCGAGCACACAAGTTGCACAACCCCGCTCGCCTGTTCCTCGAACCGGAACGCTTTTCCGGCCAGCCGCCACCGAGGGTGTCCCGCGAGACCGTAGCGGCGCTGAAAGACCAGCTCTTCGCTGGCCTGGGAGCCCAGGAGCCCGAGTCCCGGCCCGACCCGCCTGCGGACCCGCCCCATGAACGCTCCGAGCCGCCCCCGTTTCCCCTCCTGGCCACCACTTCCACAATCCCAGACGAGCCAAGCCCACA
>DQVB01000090.1 GCA_015661985.1 Planctomycetota bacterium
GGGCCACATCGGTGCCGGCGGCCCCCATGGCGATGCCCACGGTGGCCTCGGCCAGGGCCGGCGCGTCGTTCACGCCATCGCCCACCATGGCCACATGGCCGTAGCGCCGGGCCAACTCCCGCACCTTGGCCACCTTGTCCTCCGGCTTCAGGTCGGCGTAGACCTCATCAATGCCCAGTTCCCGAGCGATGGCTTGTGCCGTGCGCTCGTTGTCGCCGGTGAGCATAGCCACCTTTTCGATCCCCGCCGCGTGCAAAGCGTCAATCGCCTCTCGGGCGTTGGGCCGGATGTTGTCGCGGATGGCGATGAGGCCGACGATAGACGACGGATGATGGGCAGCGGACGATGGACCGTCAGGGGCCTGGCCCACCAGGACAACGGTTTTACCCTCGCCCTGGAGTTGTTCGATCCGCTGACGAAGGGCGCTGTCGGTCACCAGAGCCTCTGAGAACAGGTCCGGGCTGCCGACGACGACGAGGCGGCCGTCCACCTGCCCCCGGGCGCCAGCCCCCGGCAGCGCCTGAAACCCCTCGGCCGGGGCAAAACGCAGCCCTCTGGCCTCGGCCGCCCGCACGATGGCCCGGGCCAATGGATGCTCACTGCGGCTCTCCACCGCCGCTGCAAGCTTAAGGACCTCGGACTGGGAATCGTGACCCGTGGTTTGAGAAGGCAAATCCGCAATCCGCAATCCGAAATCCGAAATCACCACCTCCGTCACCTCCGGCTCCCCCCGGGTCAACGTCCCGGTCTTATCCATCGCCATAACCTTCACCTTGGCCAGCTCTTCAACGTACACGCCGCCCTTGATCAACACCCCCCGCCGGGCGGCGGTGCCCAGGGTGGCCACCAGGGTGATGGGAATGGAGATGACCAGGGCGCAGGGGGCGGCGGCGACGATGAACACCGTGGCGCGGGAGATCCACGTGACCCAGGCCGCGCCGAAGGCCAGCGGCGGCACGACGGCAATGAGGGCACCGATGAACAGCACCGCCGGGCTGTAACGGGCGCCGAAGCGCTCGATGAAGCGCTGGCTGCGGCCCTTGCGCTCCTGAGCCTCCTCCACCATCTGGATGATGCGGCTGATGGTGTTGTCGGCAAAGGTCTTCGTCGCCCGGACCTCCAGTGCCCCCTCCTGGTTGATGCTGCCGGCGAAGACCTGATCCCCTTCCACCTTCTCTACGGGAATGGATTCCCCGGTGACCGGTGATTGATCCACGCTGGATCGGCCCTTGATCACCACGCCATCTGTGGGCATCGACTGACCAGGCTTGACGATGAACACGTCGCCAACCTGGAGCTCTTCGACGGGGATTTCTTCCTCGCGGCCATCCCGCCGTACCAACGCCACCTTCGGCGCCAGGTCCATCAGCGCCTTGATGGCCGCCCGGGTCTTCTCCTCGGTGTAGCCCTCGGCGGCTTCGCTGATGGAGTAGAGGAAGACCAGCATGGCCCCTTCGGCCGCCTGGCCCATCACGGTAGCCACCACCGCGGCGATGCTCATCAGCAACTCGATGCCGATCTCCCGCTCGAAGATCAGCTCTTCGATGGCCTCCCGGCCGAAAAAGTACCCGCCGGTGACGATAGCCACGACGTAGATGACCATCGAGACCATCTCTGGCGCGCCGGCTTTCCCGATCAGCCAGCCGACGAGCAGCAGCACACCCGAGGCGGCCGAGGTCAGCACCTTGGGGTTGCGCCAGGGCGCCGGCTGTTCTGGCATGCTCAGCCTTTCCTGCGGTGGAAAGCCAAGGGTTTCCAGCTTTCGTTTCAGAGCCTCGATATTGGTCGCCGCCGGGTCATAAACCAGCACGACCTTGGCCGATTTGGGATACACCTTCAATTCGACCAAGCCGGGAAAGCCGGCCAGGCCGTGCTTGATGGCGGCCGCGTCGTGCTCGCAGTCCAGGTTAGCCACACGGAGATCAATCTGTTCGGTGTTCATCGTACATATCTCCCTTGACAAAGTTGGCCGTGAAGAGTCGTCTCCTAGAACACGAAAGGCACCAGCCGCCAGGTGCAGGCCATGTTCTTCCGGTACTCGTCGCCGAACTCGGCCAGCAACATCGCTTCTTCCTCCCGGATGCGCAACCAGAGGGCCGGCACGATGAAAACCAGGCTCAGCGCCAGGCCCCACAGGCTGCGCAGCAGCAACGGCAGGGCGGGCAGGGACAGCAGCAGAGCAGTGTACATCGGATGGCGCAGCAGGCGATAAGGCCCGCTTGTAATGAGCCGTTGGCTAGGCAAGATGTTCGGATCGGGCGCATGCCAGTGGCCCAGGGCGCGCCAGGCCGAGATGCCCAGCACAGCCCCCAGTAGGAACAGGGCCAGCCCTACTGCTGCCCAGAGGGCCGACCGGCTGCCAGCCGGACCGTGCGTCCGCTCGTAAATCGCCAGCAGGGGCACGACTAGAGTAGCCAGGCTGAACACCAGGCGGGTCCGGCCGGGTCGTTGCCGGTGTCGCGCGGGCTGATAAAAGTGCGTCCCGGCGGCAAAGGCACCGGCCCACAGCAGCACAAAGACCACGTCCCAGGGGGTAGCCAGGAACCAGTCCAGCCGCCCGGCGATGAGCGCCGGGAGCCCCAGCGTCCACAGACCAATGAAGGGAACGGCGATCAACCACTTGCTCAGGTTGCCCACGGGTCTTTCTCCTAAGTCCTTCGCCTTCTGCAAAAGCAGGAAGCGATACTACTCTCGCAGTAGACCAGGCTCATCCCGACGGAAATTGACCGTGTACACCCAAAAGTTGCCCAGACGCTGTTCCAGGCTGAACCCTGACGCCTCTACAAGCCGGATCGTCTCGAACGGGAACAAATAGTCTGGGTCGGGAAACTCCTCGGTGATCGAGAGCACCCCGCCTGGTTTGAGCACCCGGCGCAGCTCGGCCAGGGCGCGACGCCGATCGGGGATTTCCGGCAGCACCGTGACCAGGAAAGCGCGATCTATGCTGGCATCGTCAAGGGGTAGGTCATGAGCACTGGCAACGTGGGTTTCGACGTTGGCCAGGCCGGCCGCTTGCACCCGTTTCTCCACCTGGGCGATCATTTCCGGCTGGATGTCCACCGCGATAAGCCGCCCCTCCGGCCCCACACGCCGCGCCGCATCCACGGTAAAGGTCCCAACTCCTGGGCCGAGTTCCAGCACGCGCTCGCCAGGGCGGACGCCGACCCGGTCCAGCAGCAAGCGTATGTTGCGACGACGGGCGGGATTGTCCAGCAACCAGGCCAGCGACGACGGGCATGGCGCAGATTTCCCCGACCGGGCTGCCAACCTGGAGATCAATTTGAGTGGGAACAGCCAGAGGAACAGCAGTCCGCCGATGATGGCCAGAACAAACCCTATCACTTTGATTAC
>DQVB01000340.1 GCA_015661985.1 Planctomycetota bacterium
ACCGCATCGCGGTGCTCGATCCCGTGCGGCCCGAAGGTCGGCTACACAGCCTCTACAAACCCGCCAAGGACGTTTTCGTCGGCGACCTGGATTTGCACTTCGACGGCGAGCGGCTGTTGTTCTCCTCGATCGGTTCCCACGGCCGCTGGCAGATCTTCGAGATCCGTACGGACGGCACGGGCCTGCGCCAAGTCACTCGCGGCGACCACGAGGACGTGGACAACTACGACGCCTGCTACCTGCCGGACGGGCGGATCATCTTCAGCTCCACGGCTTCGATGGCAGCGGTGCCCTGTGTGAACGGCAGCACCCGTGTGGCCAACCTGTACATCATGAATCGCGACGGCAGTGGCGTCCGCCAGCTCTGTTTCGATCAAGAGCACAATTGGTGTCCAACGGTTTTGCCCAACGGGCGCGTGTTGTACTTGCGCTGGGAGTACACCGACACGCCACATGCCCATGCAAGGCTGTTGTTTCACATGAACCCCGACGGCACGGGCCAAATGGAATACTACGGCAGCAACTCCTATTGGCCTAATGCGATTTTCTACGCCCGCCCCATCCCGGACGAGCCGACCCGGTTTGTGGGGATCGTGGGCGGCCACCATGGCGTTCCACGGATGGGCGAGCTGGTGGTGTTCGACGTGGCGAAGGGGCGTCGCGAGGCGGGCGGGGTCGTGCAGCGGATTCCGGGCCACGGACAACGGGTGGAACCGCGCATCGAGGACAACCTGGTCGACGCCTCCTGGCCGAAGTTCCTGCATCCGTATCCGCTGAGCGACAAATACTTCCTCGTGGCCGCACAGCCCACGCCCGAGTCGCTCTGGGGTATTTACCTGGCTGATGTGTTCGACAACCTGGTTCTCATCAAGCAGCTGCCCGGCTACGCGCTGTTGGAACCGATCCCCTTGCGGCCCACGCGGCGACCGCCGGTCATCGCTGATCGCATCAACCCACGGCGCAAAGAGGGGTTGGTGTATCTGTCGGACATTTACGCGGGCGAGGGCCTTCGTGGAATCCCGCCGGGGACCGTGAAGAGCTTGCGGTTGATCAGCTACCACTACCTGTATCCGGGCATGGGAGGCCCGCAGGGAGTGGTGGGCATGGAGGGCCCTTGGGACATCAAGCGCGTCTTGGGTACCGTGCCGGTTGAAGAGGACGGCTCCGCCCTGTTCCGCGTGCCGGCCAACACACCCGTCGCCGTTCAGCCGTTGGACGAAGAGGGCAAAGCCCTGCAGCTGATGCGCAGCTGGTTCACCGCCATGCCTGGCGAAGTGCTCTCCTGCGTGGGCTGCCACGAAAGCCAGAACGCGTCTCCGCCTTCCCGGCCCACCCTGGCCATGCGTCGTGGGCCGTCGGAGATCGCCCCTTGGTACGGGCCGGCGCGCGGTTTCAATTTCGCTCGCGAAGTGCAACCGGTGCTCGACAGGTATTGCGTGGGCTGTCATGACGGGCAAACGCGGATAGACGGGAAAACGGCCGCTGACCTGCGCGGTCGCGAGCAGATCAGTGATTACATCAGTGCCTACCACTACGGCGGCCGGGATGCAGGCCACTTTTCCACTTCGTATGTGGAGCTGCATCGCTTTGTGCGGCGCCCCGGGCTGGAAAGCGATTACCATCTGCTGGTGCCCATGGAATTCCACGCCGACACGACCCAACTGGTGCAACTGCTCAGCAAGGGGCACTACGGGGTGCAGTTGGATCAGGAAGCGTGGGACCGTTTGATCACCTGGATCGACCTGAACGCCCCCTTCCACGGCACGTGGCACGAAATCGCCGGTCGCCAGCGTGTGGAGCGTTGGGCGCAGCGGCGGCGACAGCTACGCAGGCTTTACGCCCGGATGGACGACGATCCGGAGGCTGTTGTCCAAACGCAACAGGAAACCGTTGAGCCCATCGTGCCTTCAGTGGGGCGCGCCGAACCAGGCGAACCGGGCGGGCCAGTCCCCTGTTCGGGTTGGCCCTTCGATGGGGCCGAGGCTCGGCGGCGTCAGCAAGCAGCTGGGCCGGCGAGGTGTTCCATCGAATTGGCCGAGGGCGTGTCGCTCGAGTTGGTGCGCATCCCGGCCGGCCAGTTCGTCATGGGCTCCGCCGACGCTCATCCCGACGAACGCCCGCCCCATCGGGTGCAGATGGCAGAAGCCTTCTGGATGGGCGCCACGGAGGTGACGAACCGGCAATATGCCCTTTTCGACCCTTCCCACGATAGCGGCGTGGAATCGCGCTTCGGCATGCAGTTCGGGGTGCGCGGGTTTTACGTCAACGGGCCGGACCAGCCTGTGGTGCGCGTGTCGTGGCACGAGGCCATGGCGTTCTGCCGGTGGTTGTCGCAGAAGACGGGCGTCACATTCACCCTGCCCACCGAAGCGCAGTGGGAGTACGCCTGCCGAGCGGGCACGGCAACACCTTTCTCCTTCGGCGATTTGGACACGGATTTCAGTCCTTTTGCGAACCTGGCCGACGCCACGCTCTCCGAGTACGTGTGCCATCCGTACCGTAAGGAGCGCATCCCGTTGGCCAACGCCAGCCGCTACGACGACTGGATCCCCAAGGACGCCCGCTTCCGTGACGGCAGCTTTCTTTCAGACGGCGTGGGCCGCTACCAGCCCAACCCTTGGGGACTGTACGACATGCACGGCAACGTCTGGGAATGGACCCGATCGGACTATCGGCCCTATCCGTACGATGACAACGACGGCCGCAACGCGCTGGATCCCCATACCGACAAGGTGGTGCGCGGCGGGTCATGGCGCGACCGGCCCGCGCGGGCCCGCTCGTCGTTCCGGCTGGCGTACCGGCCGTACCAACGCGTGTATAATGTAGGTTTACGGGTGATCTGCGAGGCGCCGACGCCCGCGGTGGCCCGCACCGAGTGAGCGGACGGCGGGCGACGAATGCTCTGGTGCCGGAGAGACGTTTTTCGCCCCGGCAGCGAGCAACAGACAACAACCTGGGTGAACAGATACCCAAAGCCTTTGACCAAAGGAGTCTTGGAATGCAGAGCGCCACTCGACGAACTTTCCTGAGAAAATCGGCGGCCGCAGTCGGCACGGCGGCCGTGGCCGCACCGGCGCTGGCCACCAGTCGCTTGAGCTCGAACGACCGGATCCGCGTGGGCCTTCTGGGCCTGGGCGGAAGGATGCGGTCCCATGTGCGGGCGCTGGTGGAGTTGGCGGCTGAAGAAAACGTGGAGATCGCCGCCGTTTGCGATTGCGACCGAAACAAAGCCGAGCATCCGGAAAAGGTCTATTCCGAGCTGGAAGGCAAGAAGCTGGCCAAATACACCGATATGCGCGCCATGTTCGACGATAAGTCGATCGACGCGGTGGCCAACGCCCTGGGCGACCGCTGGCACGCCCTGTCGACCATTTGGGCCTGCCAGGCCGGCAAGGACGTTTACGTCGAGAAGCCCGGCTCGCACAACCTGTTCGAGAGCCGCCAGATGGTGGCCGCGGCCAGGAAGTACGAGCGGATGGTCCAGCACGGAACACAGAACCGCTCCAGCCCCAATATCGTGGAAGGGATCGAGAAGCTCAAGGAGGGCGTAGTGGGCGAGCTGTACATGGCCCGTGGGCTGGACTACAAGCTCCGCGGCAACCTGGGCCGGATCACGCCCAGCCCGGTGCCTGAGGGCCTGGACTGGGACCAGTGGCTGGGGCCCAAACGCATGGTGCCCTACAGCCAGTTCTGGCATCGCCGCTGGTACTGGAACCTGGAGCTGTCCAGCGGCTGTTTCGCCAACCAGGCGGTCCACGAGCTGGATATCATCCGTTGGGGCCTCGGCCTGGATGAACACCCGACCCACGTGAGCGCCACCGGCGGGAAGTACGTCCATGAGGACGACCGCACCTCGCCGACCCACGTGGCCATAACCTATCGGTTCGGCGATCCCAAACCGCTTGTGACCTACGAACACCGCTCGTGGTTCACCAACAGCGAAGCCGGCTTCCGCGACCAGTATCCGTTCGTTCAGATCAATTACCCGGTGGGCACCATCTTCTTCGGCACCGAAGGCTATCTCATCTTTCCTGATTACTCCAGCTACTACACCTTCTTCGGCGCCCAATGCAAGCCGGGCCCCAGCAAGGCGGAAGAGGGACACCCCATGATGGACACGCCCCATTTCCGCAACTGGATCCAGGCTATCCGCAGTCGAAACCACAAGGAATTGAACGCCGATATCGAAGAGGGCCACAAGTCGATGACCCTCTGCCTGCTGGCGCGGACCTCGTACCAGGTGGGCCGCTGCCTGCGCTTCGACCCGGCCACCGAAAAGGTGCTGGATGACCAGGAGGCCGATCGGATGCTCAACGAGCCGGAGTACCGCGAGCAGTACGTGGTGCCCAAGGAGGTGTGACAAGCGAAAGGCCCAACGCGCGGCGTGGAAGAACTGGCGAGCGTCCGGTGATGACGTTGTGGGCCGGCGCGAAGTGATGGACAGTGGCGATGGCAACGGCCAGGGGTGGTCATCTGGCCGGTTCTTCGTCCTCTGCCGGTCGCCCAAACCGAACGGGCCGGATCTCGATGGGCGCAGCCAGCGGGAACGGCTCGTTCGCCTTGCGCAGGGCCTCGCAGTCAGCCGATCGCCCGCTTCACCCTGCGGATCGAATCCTCCGCCGACTGGATCCCTCGTTCAAGCTTGCGCCGGGCCGCGATCGATTCGGCCCGTGCTTTTCCCTCGGCAATCAGCCCGTGCAGGGCCCGCCGGCGGGCGGTCAGCCCTGCCAGTTCGATTTCCGCCCCGATCTTCAGCGTCTCGATTTGTTCCGCGCGACCGCCCGTTGCTTGCCCCTGCTCCTTCAGCCGCTCGAGCAGTGAATTGCAAGCGTCGATCCTGGCACGCGCGCCGGCAATCTCAACGGCCACCAGCCGCCGCTGGTAGATCCACTGGGCCAAGCCCTGCTCGTCCAGGTCGGCCTACGGTTCCGTCCCCTTGATCTTCCCTTGCAGTTCGGCCCATTCCTCGTTTCCTGCAGCCAATTCGCGCTGCTTCCGGGCCAGTTCGGGTTCGTAGCGGGCCTTCCGGCGGAGACTCTCTCGCTGCTTTGCGCCGGACAGCCCGTAATCGAGGATCTTCAACAGCTCCTCCGCCATTTCCTTGCCGCGATCGCGCGTGGGCGCAAACAGCCTGGTCCGAAGCCACAACTGCCAGGTCTCCACCAGGTCCCTTGCTGAAATGCCCGAAAGCCGTCGATAGGCCCGTCGCAGGTCATCCGGCCTCGAGGTGAAGCTGACCGCAGAGGCCACTGGCCCGCCAGCGGCTAGGGCCGTCCTCACGGCCAGCGACCCCCGCAGCTCGGCGACCACCTCCTCGGGCGGCCGCCGCGCGCACTGCGAGCGCAGCCGCTAGAAACATCACGACGCTCCACAAAGCCACGGCTTTGGTCTGGCCCGGGTTCCCTGGCTCCGGCTCGGGAACGCCATTGCGCGAAGCTCCAGCTTCGCGGCGGGAGAAGGAGAGCTTCCCAGACGTGGGTTCCCAAGCTGGCGCCTGGGAACCAGAGACAAGATCCGTCGAATCCAAACCGCTCGTGGGGATCGTTCGCCGAAGCGTTGTCTCTCCTCCTGCGGGCAATGTTTCCCGCTCATTGGGGCCTCACCGTTACGGCACCTGGCTTTCGGCGTCTTCAGCGAATGTGTTCTGCACGTACTCCAGGGCGCGACGGTGATACTCTTCCCATTCCGGTTGGGTGGCCGGCAGCTGGACGGCCATGGCCAGCCGAGCGGCGCGGGCTCGCCGGGCAATGGCGGCCTCGGCGTCGAAGGGCACCTCGCCCGGGTGATCGTCCGTGCTCCGTCGGGCTTGCCCATGGCTGGTCCTGATCGGCGTCTGGCTTGTTTCGGCCACCGGCTCCGGCCGGCGATGTGCGACCAGCCGGGCCCCCACGGCGATCGAGGCCAGAGCGACGATCGCCGCTGTGCAGGCAGCGGCAAGGATCGGGCGGCGCCGCCGAGCCGGCTGGATGGGCGGCACAACGGCTTCTGCCGCCCGCCGGTTCCAGATTTCCCGTGCCAGCTCCAGCGACCGCTCCAGCTGTTCGAGCCCCGAGCGACACGCGTCGCAGCCCCTCAGGTGCGTAGCAACACGCTGCGCTTCGTGTGCCGCCAGCTCGCCGTCTGAATAAGCGGCCAGCAGGTCGGAAATCGACTCGCATGATCTGTCAACCATGTTCATGGCCGGCTCGTTTCAGCTCTCCGGCCAGTTTTCTTCATGCCGAAACCGGCTGGCTGCGCACCGTCGAGTCCGGCATCCCCAGCATCCGCCCCATTTCGCCCGAATCCACCCCCGAATAGTGGCGGAGCACCAGCAACGTTCGGGACTGCTCGTCCAGCCGCTCCAGCGCCGCGTGGAGCATCTGGCGCTCTTCTTGCCGGGTGCCCGCCACGGCCGGCTCGGATGGCTGAGGCGGACCGTGCCACACCCGACCCGATCGGCTCAGCACTCGGGGCCATCGCATCCGCCGGCGGTGTTCCAAATGGCCACCGGTTGACCGTGACCCGAAACAGCCACCGTCGCAACTCAGGCCGATCGCAATCGGGGGGGCCGACTCAGGGCCAGCAGCTATACCTCCTGGAGCACATCGGCTGCCCGGTGGCGGTCCAGCCCCAGGGCGCAGGCCAACCGGATCAGCTCACCAGCCACTTGGCTCCCAAACCGATTCCAGCAGCGACCCGGCCGCAGGGACCTCGCCGCCACGGTCTGGTTCGGTTTTCCGCCGTCCGGTGGCCACCGTCGAGGCCGCTCCGGATAGGGCCATCGCACACTCCTGATTCCACCAGATCCAATGCGCAGGCGGCACCATCTGTGCCCACGCCAGCGAGGGAGTTTTCCCCGCCCGCCTGGAGCCATCGGTTCGGTCCGGGCCTGGGCCGGCGAGATCTCGGCGCCCCGTCCTCATCGGCTCAGCGGCCGGAACAGAGCACTTGGCGGAACAGTTCGGCCAGTTGGCAGTCGTCCACCTTGGATGGGTTCAGCGTGATCGGCACCGGCGTGCTTTCCCGAGCGTTTTGGACGAGTTCGTCGACCAGCTGATCATCTACAGGTCGGGGAACTCTGACCCGCTGAGGCAGGCCGACTGCGCGGAGCAGGTTGGCTATCGTCTCCACGAACCGCGACGCCTTGGCCTGCGCGCTGTCAGCCGTGATACGGCAGGCCTCTGCCAGTTCGGCGTACGGGTCGACACAGGCCGGGGCATTGAAGCGCAGCACGGGCGGCGTGGCCACGGCCACCGCCGCCCCATGGGGCACGTGCAGCACGGCCCCCAGGGCCTGGGCGATGGCATGGGTCACTACCACTCCGGCCTGCGAGAAGGCCGCCCCGGCCAGCGTGGCAGCCAAAGCCAACGGTTGGCGCGGGCCCGGGTCATCCGGGTTGTTGACGGCTGGCGGCAGGTGCCCCACGATCAGGGCGACGGCCCGGGCAGCCAGCAGGCTGGCCACGGGGTTCGCCCGGCGGCTGACCGAGGCTTCGATGGCATGTCCCAAGGCATCTGCGCCGCACGATGCGGTCAGCTGTGGGGGGCTGCCGGTGGCCAGATCCGGATCGACCAAGGCCACGGCCGGCTGAATCGCGGGCCCGGAGATGGAGGCCTTCAGCGGCACGTCCGGGTTTGAGCCGACGCCGCGATGGGTGAACACGGCCACGGCCGACACCTCCGAACCCGTCCCCGCGGTGGTCGGCACGGCGACCACCGGAAGCGACTCGGTCACCGGCTTGCCATCCGGGTTGGCCCCCGCGTAATCCCACGGCTTGCCGCCCATGCGCGCCAGTGCCGCGATCCCCTTGGCCGCATCGATGACGCTGCCTCCCCCCAGCCCGATCACCACCTCGGCCCCGCCGCTGCGAGCCCGTTCGGCCCCTTGGCAGACCAGATCGGCTTCAGGATCGGGCGGGACGCCGTAAAACCGCTCGAACCGCAAGTCGGCTTCGGCCAACAACCGTTCCGCCCGATGGTAGACGGCTGCCAGCGGGGCCGTGTCGGCATAGCCGACCAGGAAAACGGATCTCCCCAGGCCACCGGCCGCCCGACCCAATTTCCGCAGCGCACCGCGGCCGAAGAGGATGCGCGTGGGAAGCTGGAACTCCCACGGACGAGCCATGCCTGTGTCCTGCTGCGGAGTCAGCTGAGTGACCACTACGGAGGCGGTGCCGGCGGAGCCGGCGCTTCTTCCCCTTCAGGCTGGGTCTGCGGAGGCTGGTCCTGCTCAGTTGAACCGTTCTCTCCGCCGCAGCCCAGCATCGTCGCGCCTGCCAACATGAAGGCAGCCAACAGCAACAACCACCTTTTCATGAGTGTCTCCTTCTGCGAGGAACCAGAGCCCGTGGATACGCCCCCAACCTAACGCAACGAACGTCTGACCGCAACTGCACCGGCTTGCGCCGGCCGGCCCGCTGACGCCGCGCGCACTTACTGCGGCGCGATGCGCCAATCGTCGCCCACGTCTTCGGCCCGGGCCGTGTTGCTCACGGATATCCCGGGGTGGTGCGCCCGTCCCGGATTCCCGACAGATAGATGAACACCCTCCGTTCGATCGTTTCGGAGATCATGTGCACCGACCCGTCGCTGAAGGCGAACTGGACACCGCCCGGATGGTAGCTGTCGAAATGCCACCAGCCCTTGTGCCCCAAACCCCATGCAGTGGGCATGGCGCCGCATCCCATCCAGCTGTACAGGAACGAGGGCTGAGGTCTTCCGCCCAACACTTCGCCGAACATCATCGTGTTGCTGCTGCCGTCGCGAATATCCCGGAAGGCGTGGGGCATGCGCTTGACGAAAACGCCTTCCCACCGGTCCCAAGGCGTATAGCCGATGCGGCCCATGCCTCCGGCCACGCCCAGGTAATTGGTCCGGCCCAGTTGCAGACCGGGATCGGGAAAATAGCCGATCGTCAGCGTCGCCAAACCACTGCCTCTGTAGTAAGTGATCAGCACGGCCCCGATCCCCTTCTTGGGACGCTGGCGCGGATCGGACGGGCAGTTGAACGTGTCGATCTCCTTGTGAGCCATATCCCACGCTTCGCCCCGCCGCCACCATGGGGCGCCTTCGCGCCGAACATCGAACAACGAGATGCCGCTGTGGTTCTGCACATCCGAATCCAGTCGATCGTAGATGGTGTTCTGCTCGATATAGGGCAGCAGGAACGCCAGGACGCCGGTATGCTGGCCTCTGAACAGATGACTGGGATGATGCGACTTGGCACCCAAGTACCCTGGCGGAAAGCACTTGTGCACATCGCAGAAATTTTGTGCCGCCAAAGCCAGTTGTTTGAGCTTGTTGCTACACTCCGACCGCCGGGCTGCTTCGCGGGCTGCCTGCACGGCCGGCAAGAGCAACGCGATGAGGATGCCGATGATGGCAATCACTACCAAGAGTTCCACCAGCGTGAAACCACATCTCCGCTCTGCCATGACTCTGCCTCCGCTGACCGAACGTCGAAAAAAGGGAACTCCCCTGGTGACCGCACCGCTGCGCCGCAAAGCACAAAGCAGCCACCACCTTGCGGCCGGGCCTACCAGGTCCCTGTCCTCGCTCCCGGGCATGCAGAGGCACCGTGCGCTTCCTGCGGCCCTCCAGCCTCCTGGAAAGGTGACCCCGCGGGCCAGCGCCGACACCCGATGCTAGCAAGGCGAACACGGCTCGTCAACACCCACAATGGGGGGTTCTTCCTGGCCGCCTCATTCCCCACCAGCGGCGGTTTCTGAAAAGACCCGCTTCACCGGGACACTTCGTCTTGCTTCGGTCGAACCGCGGGCCTCGGGCCAGCGGCCTTCTCGGATCGGTTCGGCTGTGAGGCCCCACGACTGACAAACCCTTGTCCCACGCTGCAAGGCTAATCCAGCCCAGGTCCTGGGCTGAGGAAAAAGTCGTAGGGTAAGCGTCCTCGCTTGCCCGAAACACGAAGAGGGGTGAGCGTCCTCGCTTGCCCGCAACATCCGGAACATGAAGGCACCTCTGCTGGGACAGCCTGGATCGCCGGATCCGGGCAAGCGAGGCGAGCGGGGACGATCGTCCCACGAGACTCGCTGAGCTTGTTCATCGGGTCAGCGTAGGGCCGAGGTAGGTGGGGCCAGTGATCCGCAGATCGTGGGGAACGTTCGCGGCCAACTGGTCCGCATCCAGGGCCACCAAGGGGCTGATCTCCACCGGCACGCCCGGTGGTACGGAGACGCCCGCGGCTTCCAACCAGCGCGCATGAAGCGCGACCATTTGGACACGCACTGTCTCCGGCGTGTCCTCCTGGTGGCCCGAAGCGTTCTTCAAGGGGGCGAAATCCGTTCGCCGATCCACTTCGACAACAATGGCATTGGCCGCCGCAGGCATCAGGTCGAAGATGAACCGCTCAAACTTGATCGCGTTGGGACGATCCGGCTCGACCCGGCGGCCGTCCTCATCCACGTAGGCCACTTTCTTGTGGGCCAAATGGAAAGGCAGCCGTTCGGCTTCGGTGGCCATGCGGCGCAAGAAATCGACGTCGAACACGTGTACGGCGATACTGCCGGCCCAGATGGCCAGCGAGCCGTCTGGGTTGCGCCGCTGGGCCACCTCCTCAGGAAGATCGCTGTATTCGATCACATGCAGTCGGCCGTCCACCTGGACGACGTTCCCCACGCGGTCGGCCGGCGACGTCTTGCGAACCACTTGGGTCGAAAGCTCGGAACGGGCCAGCAGATGGTAGCCGATGAACTCCGGGTCGCAAACGCGAACCAACGGGTTATCCACCTGGAAATAGAACAGCCGCCGGATGCCGCGCCGGTGGAGCTGGCCGAGCAGACCGCTGGAGGAGATGGCGGCCGGCATCCCGCCGTGGCCATCCGGACTGAGGGCCAGATGGCCACGATCGGCCAAGAGCACCTTGCCGCTTGCCGCATCGACCGCCGGCATGGTGCCTTGGCAGAAGACATGCAGCTGGTCTTCGGCCAGCCCGAACCGGCCGTGTTGGGCAAAAAAGGTCACCGTCGCGTCATGCGTGGCCGGACTGGTCATCAGGCACAAAGGAACAGGTCGGCCGTAGCGGCGGCCGGTGGCCAGCACCTTTTCTGCATGGATCTGAAAAAGGGAATGCCCCGAGACCGGGCCGATGGGATACATGCCCTTGGGCCGGTCGAACCCGAGCCGTGTACCCTGGCCGCCCGCCACCAGCACCGCGCCCACTTCGCCTGCCCGCAGCGCCTCCTCCCCCCGCCTCCGTGCTTCCCCGGGGGGGATGGGATTGCCGGGGTCGCCGAGCCGGAAGAAGGGGGGCGAGGTGGCTCGAGCCGCCAACTGGCGCACCCGCTCGTCATCCATACCGCCGCGATAAAGCCGCTCGATGAGGGCAAAATCGATCCGGTCGATTTCTTCCCACAAAGCCTCTCGCTGCTCCGGTTCCAACTCGTCCCAGAACCGGAGCAGGTGCTCCTGGCCGTAACGAGCCAGCCGAGCAAAGATCCATTCCTTTTCAGGCACCGTCATGGCCGACCGCCCGCTCGACAAGAGAACTCCTCAAAGGCACACGCAGACCATCATAGGCCAATTCGACTCCCGCCGGAAGCGTCCGACTGGTGGCCTCGTGCTCCAACCGGTGCGACATGTGCGTCAGCAAAGCCCGTCGCGGGGTCAGTCGGCGGATCGTCTCCAAGGCTTCCTCCATGTTCATGTGCGTCACGTGCGGTTCGTGGCGAAGACAATCGAGAATCAGCACGTCCAGATCCTGCAACAGCGCCATGCTTTCCGGGGGAATCGCCTTCACATCGGTGCAGTAGGCCACATTGCCCCAGCGGAATCCCAACACCTGGTAACGGCCATGCTCAAGTCGCACCGGAATCACCCGAGCCCCCAGCACCTGGAAAGGCCGCGTGTCGATCCGGCGGAAGACGAGTTTGGGTACCCCGCCAGCCGGGTAGTCCCGGACCGCCGGGTCAAAGGCATAGCCGAACGAGCAGCGAATGACCGCCTCCACGTTCGCCTCACAGTAGATCGGCAACTCGCGCCCCAGATACAAGGGGAAGATGCGGGCATCGTCCAGCCCGAAGAGGTGGTCCGCATGTTCGTGCGTGTAGAGGACGGCATGGATCAGCCCGATCCTTTCGCGCACCAGCTGCAAACGCAACTCGGGTGGCGTGTCGACCAGCAGGTTGCCCTCCGGCAGTCCCACCACCACGGCGCATCGCGTACGGTGGTTCTTGGGGTTGTCGCTGGTGCAGGTGGCACAACCGCAGCCGATCATCGGCACGCCATGCGATGTGCCCGTTCCCAGAAACACGAGCTGGCCGGTGATCGAGTCGCTCACAGGTGTCTTGGGCAATCACGATCTCCTTGATCGAGGCGGCACGCCGATGACGCAAACGCGAGGGCCACGGCCAGGCCCCACTGTGCCCTTTCGGCCGGAATCCCGAACCCTTTATGATAGCCGATACCCCTGGCAAAGTCACGTGGCGAACGCGCCTCAGCCGACGTTGCGGCCGCCACGCCCCTGTTCAGGCGGCGGGGTGATGGCCACCCCGGTCTGTTCCACGGCAGGGCAAAGATGTGCGCATCGCATAACGCAACACGGGGCGGCGCTACCGTGGCAGTGGGCCGAGGATCGGTTTGACGCGTTGGCCATTGACGAGGCCGCTTTCCGGGGCGGCGATGACCAGGTCTCCGGGATTCAGCCCGGCGACCACTTCGGCCAACTGGTCGTTGATCAGGCCGATCCGGACGTCGGTGATCCTGGCCCGGCCGTCGACCACGGCGAACAGCTGCCACTGACCGCTGGGCCCGCGGAACAGAGCCGAGCGGGGGATCAGCAGGGCGTCTGCCTTCTGCGCGGTGACGATCCGCACGCGCACGCGGTAGCCCACGCCCAGATGCTTTTCGCGGCGAAGGCGGGCCAGGTGGTCGGGGTTGAAGTGGATGATCACCTTGACCCGCTGCTGCTCGACCCCCAGCGAGCTGATCTTGGTGAACCCCGCCGGCTCGATGCGGCTAACGCTCCCCTGGGCCGGCGTGGTGCCGATCGTGGGCCCGTAGATCTCCACGGGGTCACCGGGGCGCACGTCCACCACATCCAGGCTGAGCACATCGGCTTCCACTTCGAGGTCTTCCAGGCGGCCGATTTCCAGCAAGGGCGTTCCGGCAGGGAGAAAGCGTTCGTTGGTAACGTGTCGCCTCAGGACCACGCCATCCACAGGGCTGGTCATCACGCTCCGCCGCTGGTTCTCCAGAACCTGGTGGAGCACGGCTTCCGCCTCGGCCTTTTGTTTGACCAGTACCGCTTCATCCAACTGCTTGCGGTCGATGTACTGCTGTACCATGGTGGGCATCAGGTCCGTGGCCGCCTGCAGGGCCACCATGGCGGCGTGGACCAGTTCATCCTGGCGGTAATCCACCGCGGCCTCGATCTTTTGCAGCAGCGCCCGGTCTTTTTCCTCTTCGCTGACCGCGGCCGACTCGAAAAGCTGCTGGATGCGCCCCAGATGTTTCTCCGCATAGTCCGTCTTGGCCAGCCCGGCCTTGACCCGTTCGGCGGCCGCCTCCACGGCCGAGCGCATCGATTCGACGAACCGCTCGCTCTGCAGAAGCAGCGTCTTTTCCACCGTGTTGTCAGCGTTCTTTTCGATGGCCGCTTGGAGTCGTTCCACGGCGGCCGCGGCCTGCTGCACCTCCAATTCCACGTCGCGCTGAACGACCCGCGCCACCACCTGGCCCCGGCGCACGAGCGTTCCCTCCACCAACTCGATGCTCCCGATCCGGCCCGGAAACGGCATGGTGATCAGGTATGTCTCCGGCAGGCGGGTCAAGCCGCGTTCGTCGACCACCTGTTGAATGGGCCCCGGCGCCACGGCCACGGCTCCCACCAGGGTGCCTCGGGTGGCCAGCCGGATCAAGCCAGCCGCCAGGGCGGCGAGGATGAAGGCAATCAGCAGGATCCACGTGGTGGTTTTCATGACACGAATGGGGTTGACGAATCGTTGGGGGACAGGTTTCTCATTCCTTAGCCTGCAGGGCTTCGAGCCAGTCCATGCGATGGACGTTGCGCTGGACGACGAGGTAGGCGGCCAGGGCAAACAGCACAGCCAGGACCAACGTCCAGATCCACGTGCCTGCGGAACTGACCACGGGAAAGCGGAACATCTCACTCTCGTAGGCAGCAGCGGCCAGTTCCGCGTACAAGTAACCGACGGGCATCCCCAAGACGGTGCCGATCATGGTCACGATCAGGCTTTCGCGCAGCAGGAGGCTGCCGATCCGCCAGGGGCCGTAGCCGAGCACGCGCAGGGTGGCCACTTCACGCCGGCGTTCAGCCAGACTGATGAGCGATGCATTGAGGACGCTGCCGAAGAAGACGATACCGGCGAAGGCGACAAACACGCCCGTGAAGATCCACATGGTGGCCACGAGGGTTTCTTTCAGGCTTTGGACCATGTCATCGCGTGTGGTGACGGCCTCGAGGCTGGGCAGCTCTTTGAGCTCCCGGTACAGCAGACGACGTTTTTCCGGCCGCGGATCAATTACCGTCTGCACTCCCGTGAGGGCCAACTCTTCGCCCACGAGGCGGCTCAGCCAGCGGATGTCGGCGTAGACGATGGTCCCCAGGTAGCTGTCGGCGATCTGGACGACCTGGACTTGCCGGGTGCGGCGCAGCCCTTCGATCGGCTGGATCGTGAGCAGGTCGCCGCGGCGCAGGTGGAGTATTTCGGCCAGGGTTCGGCTCATGGCCAGGCCCGCCGGTGGGACGCGGATGGGGTTCGCATCGCGGTCGCGGGGCACCGTGAGCCGGGCCCCGGGGGCCAGCCCCGTGATGGCTCCCTTTTTCTCGTACGGACCATGGCGAAAGGTACACGGCACATGCAGCGTGGGCTCGGCCCAATCCACCCCGGGCATGCGCCGCATCTCCCACAACGCCGCTTCGCCCCGCTTGTGGCGAAAGGCCACGTCCAGGTCGCTGCGCAGGAGCCACTGGAACTGAAAATCCACCAGATACGCGGTCGCTTCCATCATCATGAAGCCGCAGACCAGCACGCTGGCTCCCATCATGGCAGCGAAAACACCCGCCGCCGTACGGACGCGGCTGCGCACCACGTCGCGTAGCACCATGCGCCAGTCGGCGCTGAGGCGATTCCAGAACCAGCGGGCCCGCTCCAAGAAAACCCTGCCTCCCCGCTTGGGTGGACGCGGCCGCATTGCCTCGGCGGGCCTCAGTTTGAGTACCGACCAGGCCCCGCGAAGACTTCCCAACACGGCGAACAGCAGGCTGATGGCCAGCCCGCTGAGCTGCAGCGCGCTGTGGAAGCGGTTCTCCAGGCGCGGGAATTCGAAAAAGAAACGGTACACGTAGGTCATCCCCTCGGCCGTCCCGTATCCACCGGCGCAGCCCAACACGCCACCGGCCAGGCCCACGGCCAGGCCGAACTTCAGAAAATGACCGAAAACCTGGCTGTCCGCATATCCCAAAGCCTTGAGCGTGCCCACCACGATGCGCTGCTGTTCGGCCAGCCGGGTCAACAGCACGTTGAGCACCAGGGCGGCCACGGCCAAGAAGATCATGGGCATTATCATGCCGAAGCTTCGCAAGCCCGCGATCTCCTGGCTGAGATACTTGTTCGACGGCTGGTCAGACAGCGGCGCCGTGTGCAATACGCCGTATGGCGCCAAGCGGTCCTCGATCCGCCGCAACACCTCCCGGGGACGCCGGCGGGCATGGGGCGAGAGTCTCCCGACCACCTGGTTCGCCGCTCCCTCGAAATCAAACACCTCCTGAGCGAAACTCTGTTTCAAATAGAAGACGCCGAAGTGCTCCGGGTCGGGCACGATCGAGCCCGGACCGAGCAGATAGACGAATTCGCTGGAGATGGCCGTCCCCACGATGAACAGCTCCTGGCGACGGTTGTTCAGCACCAGCCGCACCCACTGGCCGGGGCCCAGGCGGTGGCGCCGGGCGAAGGCGTCGTTGAGGATGACTTCGTTCTGCCGTCGGCCGGTGAAATAGCTGCCCCGCCGAATGACGACGCCGTTGACGATCGGCCGGCGTCGGTCCGGCAACGAGAGGATCAGGCCATTGAGCGGCTCCTCGACGCCCTCCACATCCACGGTGCTGTAGAACTGGATCCTGGGGCGAATCTCGGCCACACCTGGCAGGTCGGCCAGCCGATCCAGTTCCGCCACCGGGACCTTCTTCAGCTCCACCCAGAAGTCGGCCATGCGGCAGCGGCGATAGTACCGGGCCTTGGCCTCCGTGAGATTCAAATAGGCCGATCCCATCCCGACGTAGCAGGTCACGCCTACGCCGATGATCAGTATGATGGCCAGGATGAGCCAGCGGGCAGCGACCAGTTCCCGGGCCAGCTTTCGGTCGAGCACGCTCACCAGACGATCTCCTCGGGCGCCCCAGGCTCGGGGTTGGTGCGCACCTCCACGACCTGTCCGCTGCGCAACCGCACCACTCGGTCCGCCACCGGGGCAATCGCCCCGTTGTGGGTGATCAACACGATCGTCTTGCCCAGTTGCCCCTTGAGGTCGACCAGCAGCCTCAAGACCCGCTTGCCCGTCACGTAATCCAGCGCCCCGGTCGGCTCGTCGCAAAGGAGGATCTCCGGGTTCTTGGCCAACGCCCGGGCGACGGCCACCCGCTGCTGTTCTCCCCCGGAAAGCTGGGAAGGAAAGTGGTCCAGCCGCTCCTGGAGCCCCACCAGCTGCAGCGATTCATCCACGTCCATCGGTCGCGGGCTCAGTTCGGTGGCCACCATCACGTTCTCCCGCGCCGAGAGGTTGGGCACCAAGTTGTAGAACTGGAAGACGAACCCCACGGTCTCCCGCCGGTACCGAGTCAGTTCGGAGGGGCTGAACGTGGTGAGCTCTTGGTCCCGGTACCACACCCGGCCACTGGTGACCGTATCCAGTCCGCCGAGGATATTGAGAATGGTCGTCTTGCCCGAACCGCTGGGGCCGACCATCACCAGCATCTCGCCCTCGTAGATCTCCAGCGATACGTCCCGGACCGCCTCCACAGCAACCTCCCCCATCTGGAACACTTTGCTGACCCGTTCCAGGCGGAGGATGGGCCCCCCGGCCGCTCGTTGTTCGATCACAACCGCGCCCTCAGCTCTACGATGTCCGCCCCGCCCTCCTACTGGGAAGGTAGTTCGCCGCTCCACGGTTCGCAACCTGAGCCCCTACCGCGCGCTGGGCTGTCCGCTACAATCATCGTTTTCCGGACGGGCGACTCCTGTCCACCGACCTTGAACCGGGGAGCCAGGGCAATGGTCCATCAAGAACAGTTCAATCTAACCACACGCGGACACGGGCATATGCAAGATGTGACGGGCCAGGTGGCCGAGGTGGTACGGCGTTCGGGCATCCGCAAAGGCGTGGCCCAGATCTTTGCCGTGGGCAGTACCGCGGCCGTGGGCACGGTGGAATTCGAACCGGGCTTGCAGCGCGACGTGCCGGAGACGCTGGACCGGCTCATTCCTCCCAGCCGCGACTACGGACACGAGCAGAGGTGGCACGACGGCAACGGCCATTCCCACCTCCAAGCCACGCTGCTGGGGCCGTCCATGGCCGTCCCCGTGGCGGACGGCTCGCTGGTACTGGGCACCTGGCAACAGATCTTCCACCTGGACTGCGACGTCCGCGCCCGACAGCGCACCGTGGTGGTGACCGTCATGGGCCAGTGACAGCGGCGCCGGATCCGCCGCCGCCAGCCGGAGAGATTGGTTCAAGTTTTCCACATATTCGACGATCCGGCAGCTTCAAATGGCGATGGCCATCTCTGTGGTATCCGTTCACGCCCCGTGGGTGCCGAGGTCGGGTGGGACGAGGTCGCCGCTCGTGGCGGTGGGCCGGCGCAAACCGGCTCGACCTGCCGCTGGGCTGTTGTGCCCCCAGGCGAGTTCTTTCCGGCGACCGCAGACCCACCGCTGAAACCGCTCGCTTGTCCCACCCTACCGGTCCCCCGCCCCGTGAACGGTTACTCTCTGTGCAACCAAACGACAATCAAACTGTAGATCATCATCAAAGCCATGGGAGCCGTCCGGCACACGGCCTTCTTCGTGCGGTTGGCCGGATCTTCAAACCCGCGGAGCCGCTTGCTGTTCTCAAACGCCATTTCCACGGCCCACCGGAAGGCGCAGGTGCCGAGGATCTGGCGGGCATCCCGATCCAAACGGGTACAGTAGAACATCTGGTCCGGGCGTTTGCCCAGCACGTCACGCACCAGCACGATGACGAGCAAGCGGTCCTTGCCCGCCGTGTAGTAGAGGGCTTCGATGGTCTTCACCTCCACTGTGGCGTGGAATCCGAACTGGTCGAACTCCAGCCGCTGCCACGGCTGGCTGGGATCCTCAGCCCACTCGGCCATCGCGGGGAACGGGTCGCCCTGTTTCCGCTTCCGCCCCCGCTGGCCCGAGGCCGTACGGGTTGCAGGATGGGCATTCCTGCCCGTCGTAGGATTGTACGATTGCAGGATGGGCATTCCTGCCCGTCGTAGGATTGTAGGATTGTAGGATGGGCATTCGTGCCCGTCGTAGGATTGTAGGATTGTAGGATGGGCATTCGTGCCCGTCGTAGGATTGTAGGATTG
>DQVB01000551.1 GCA_015661985.1 Planctomycetota bacterium
GAACCCACCTGCCGCAGGGACAGCCACACCTGACGGACGCGCACGCCTTCGGCTCGCGGCTAAACGAGCGGAGGCGAAGCGCTCAGAACCTGGTTATCCCGCGGCGGCGCAGCTCCAAGGCCTTGTGGATCACCTCGACTATTTGACCGACGAAGGAAGCGGATTGTAGGGTGGATCGAGCGAGCGCAACCGGTGCGGCCACCTGTGCGTCTCCAGCCCGCCGCGACCACCACCGAGATCCCACCGGCGGTCCGCTTGGCCGGACCGGGTCCACTGACCATTGAGCTGACCCCCACACCACTGCTGCTGACCCAGGATTGACGAGTCGCCTGTGTCAACGCACGTTCGGATCAGGAGGGACCAGTGTGGGCACCAAGAGCGCCGGTTGCCCGCTTGCTGCTTCGCCGGCAGGAGGATCGGTTATGAAGGTTTGTCTTTTTCCTGTCAGCCTGGTGCTGACGGCCTTGTCGTCTTGTGCCCTGGGGGCGGGTCCGCGTTCGGCGGCGGCCCAGCCGTGGCCGCGTCATGTGATCGACGATTCTTCACGCGGCGCTGACGGGGTGCGCTTGGGTGATGTGAACGGCGACGGCCGGCCGGACATCGTCACCGGATGGGAAGAGGGGGCCGTCACACGGCTGTATGTCCATCCGGGGCCGGAGCGGGTGCGGCGCCGTTGGCCGGCTGTGACGGTAGGACAGACGCCGAACGTGGAGGACGCCGTGCTGGTCGACTTGGACGGGGACGGCCGAACCGATGTGGTCACCTCGTGCGAAGGGCGGACGCGCACCCTGTTCATTCATTGGGCGCCGGCAGCCGCGCAGCGGTATCTGGTGGCCGAGGCGTGGCACAGCGAGCCGCTTCCCCCATCGCGGGGCCGGATGATGTGGATGTTCTGCCTGCCGCTGGATGTGGACGGCCGACACGGCCCCGATCTGGTGGCCGGCGGCAAGGGGAGCGAGGCCGCGGTGGGATGGTTTGAAGCTCCCCAGGATCCTCGCCATCTGGCCCGGTGGCGGTGGCATCGCCTGGGGCCGGCCGGGTGGATCATGTCGCTGCGGGCGGCCGACATGGACGGCGACGGCGATCTGGACGTGCTTCTCAGCGACCGCAAGGGCCCGTGGCGAGGTTGCCGGTGGCTGGAGAACCCCGGCCCGGGGCGGGCGACGGGGCGATCGTGGCGGAACCACTTCTTGGGCGGGCGAGACCACGAGGTGATGTTCCTGACGCTGGCCGACCTGGACGGCGACCGGCGCAGCGAGGTGATCGTGGCTACCCGGGACAACGGGCTACTGGTCCTGCCCCTCGCGGCCCCTTCCGGCAAGGACCGGCACCAAGTCATTCGCCTGCCCGACGGCGTGGGCACGGGCAAGGGCGTGGCCGTCGGCGACCTGGATGGCGACGGCCGCCAGGATCTTGTTTTCAGTTGCGAGGCCGCCCGCCCTCCGCGGGCGGGGGTCATGTGGCTGTCGCGGGACCGCTCGTCCACGGAAAATCGTTGGGTGGCCCATCCGATCAGCGGTCCGGCAGGCATTAAGTTCGATCGCCTGGAACTGGCCGATCTGGACGGCGACGGCGACCTGGATGTGCTGGCTTGCGAAGAAAGCCAGCCGGCGGGGGGCCGGCGTCGGGGGCTGGGGGTCTTCTGGTATGAGAACCCCTTCTGACCGCGTCTGTCCGTGCCAGGCCAGCGCCGGCGTGAGGAAGAAGTCGTAGGGCAAGCGTCCCCGCTTGCCCAGAACGTGAGGGGCGGCCATTGTCGCGAACAACCTCGTGTTGGGGGATCAGCAAATGCCGGCCGTGGCACGGCTATTTCCCTTGGACCACACTGAACTGTGAGAATCGAGGAGCAAATGGCTGGCTCGAATTGTTCGTCGCTACGACGCCAACCTTCAAGTCAGGGCCCAAGGTCACCGTTCTGGGAGGGAGGTACTGCCACTGGAAGCCATCCCCGCTGGTCAATGCCAGGATCTTGTCGGCCCTGCGCTCCAGCCGAAGGAACCTCAACTCGTGCTGGGGCATCAACGCACGGAGCTTTCCGCCTTTGGGGATGGTGCCGTGCTGCCGGATCTCGAGGACGGCCTGCGAAGTGGCCGAATCGCCGGGCGAATGACGCACAACGTAGCGTTCCAGGCGCACGTAGTTCTGCTCATCTTGGAATAGGAGCAACCCGGCGCTACAGTGGGCCGGGCGTCCCTCGATGTGGCTCCCGGCAGGCTGGAACCGGCCTTCGATTTTCACTTCGGCCAGCAGATCGCCATGGGCCCGGCGCAGCACACGCGGGGCGTTCATGAGGCTTTGGTCTGGGGTCAGTTCGTGCAGCGTGTCCGGTACCGTAAGGGTGAGCATCGTATCGTCGATCTGGAACGAGCAATCGCCGTCCGGATCAACAGGCTGGCCGAAGGCGCCCAGTTGATGCTCGACGGACTCGGGCGTGGCCGGCGCCGGGGTGGCCTGTTGGTCCAGGTCCCATCGCCACAGTTGGCCGTGCCCGTCCACGACCACGAAGATCCGCCCATCCGGCGAAAAGGCCTCGCATTTGCGAGAGTCAAAAGGGGTGGCCAGCAGTTTCTTTTGGGTCTGTAGCTCGAAGACCCGCAGACGGCTGAATCGGGTGCGGCGGCCGTCAACGAACACATCGCGCTGGAGCACCGCCACTCGCCGGCCGTCGGCCGAGACGGCCACCGGAATGCCCTTCGCAGAGGGCCACAACCGGCGGTACGTGTCGGTGTTACAGTCCCAAGCAACCAGGCTGGAGGTGCTGTCGGCGGCGACGCCCAGGAGCGTCTTGTCGGGCAGAAACCCTGAAGCCCACTTGAGCGTCTCGATGCGGCCGGCCAAGCGGCCGCTGGCCAAATCCCAGTACCAAAAAGCGCCAGACTGATCGCCCAATAGGATTCGTTTGTTGTCTGGGGTAAATGCAATCCAATTGGCCCGCATACGCCGCGACTCTTGTGGCAGTTGGTAAACCGGTTTCCCCGTCCCCGGGTCCCAGACGAAAACGCGGTAATCCCGCCCCGCGGAGCCTAGCCACCGGTCGTCCCAGGAGAACGCCAGGCTGGCGATTTCTTTGTCATGGGCCTGCAAGCGGTGCAATAGCCGGAGCGGGTCGGCATTCCAGATCATGATCACTCCCTTCGCGTCGCCGGTGGCCACGTACTTGCCCGATCTGCTGAAAACCAGCCGAACAACCCACGTGTCGTGGCCCGGGGCTTCGGCCAAAAGGCGTCCGTCCGCGGCGTCCCAGGTTTGGACCGATCCTTTGGGGCTCACGTCCAAACTGGGTGTGACGATGCATTTTCCGTCGGGCGAGAAGGCCAGTCCGTTCACGATGCGCAGTGGGCTAGCCCGCCAGAGCACCTCACGCGGCGGTGTCAGCCTCCGAGGCGTGCTTGGCCGGGGCGGGCTCGTTCGTGCGAGGCTGTCCTCTTCTTCCTTTTCTTTGCGTCGGTTGATCGCCTGCTGGATCGAGAGGCCCGAACCGTCGAAGAGCACTTGGGCCAACAGGGCAGGGCCGCCGCGCTGGCGGCCGCAGAGCACGATGCCGTAATGGTTGCTGCGGGCGATGAACTTCAGTTCGACCCGGTCGCCGGTGCGACCAGCCCCTTTCGTCAGGTCATGATAACGGCGGTCAAACCAGGGCACCGAGCCCGCGGAGGTGAACTGGCCGGCGTCCAGCTTTCCGCGCCACCATTGCTGGCCCACAAGATGCACCGTATTCCCATCAATCAGGAGTTGTCCTTCCGGGACCCCGGAAAGAAGGACCTTGGGCTTCAAGTCAGGAAGGCCTACGCGCAGCAACTGCCGGTTTCGTATGCCCCGTTTGCGCAGGTCATCCACAGACAGTGCCGTGTAGTAGAAGGCTTCGCTCGAGCGGAACTCGGGGCGCGCCACGTCCCACCTCTCTTCAATCACAGCGACCGAAAGCTCTTGGGGATCCACCACAAGGGGGTGCCGGCGGATTTCGACGTCTTGAGGCAACTGGCGCCAAATGAGCACCCGTTGCATGGGGCGGCCCGACGCGTCGGCGCCGGCAAGTGTGACGGCGCGGAGTGGCCGGAAGGTCAGGTGTGTGTTGCGCCATTGTTCTTTTCCCGCGCTGGTGGGAGCGGACCGGAACCCACTCAGGGTTTCTCTGGCCTCGTGGAAAACTCGCACCTTGTGATCCCCACCCCTGTCGACGCTCACATGGGCCAGCCACGTGCGCCCGATCCATCCCACTACGATGGCCTGGCCAGGTCCTAACGGCGCGATGCGCATTTCGCACGCCCCTGACCGTTCCTCCTCGACCGCCCCGCGAGCGGACACGGGCAAACCGTGTTCGTGCGTAATCGGAAAGGACTTTTCATCGATCGGGTCGACAACCCACAGCTTGCGCTGGCAATGGAGCCACAGATAACGGCCGTCGTAGACGGGCGGATACACCGTTGCCCCAGGCCTTTCCGGAGCCCAGATCACCCGCGCCTGTCCGGGTTGTTTCACAGCGACTAGCGGACCGTACTGGTCGTAGAACACGTCAATAGCGTTATGCAGCGCCAGGCATCCGTCCGGGTACGTGAGCTCCTTTTTCTGGCCGGCAAAGGTGTACTGGAGTTGGATGGGGCGAAAGGTGAGGTTCGATTCAGCGGGTCCAGGAGGCTGTCTTGCGGCTTCGCGATCCGTTGTCTCTGCCGTCCCGCGTGTCGCTCTTGTACGCGTTCACGGTCCGAGCGTGCCCACGAGCCACTGACCGGCAAACGACCGGCAAGGGGGTTGGAGCGCAGGGCCCAGTAATGCAACACCTCGCCTCCGCCGGCACAGGGCCGGTAGGGCCGTGAGCGGATACCGGACACCAGTCCGAAGAAGCGCTCAGCCACCGCCCACCGCCGCTTGTGTATCCGGATCAGTTGGGCAGCTTGCCCCCGTCCTAGTCAAAAAGCCAGCCGGCCAGTCCAGGCCGCCATAGGAGGACGCGGGGCCGCTTGCTTTTTCTCAGTCGTTCCGCCTCGGATTCGGTGACATTCACATCCAACAGGTTCACCGTCTTTAGCTTGGGGAACTGGCTCAATACCGCCAGGACCTCCTCCCCGAATCCGGCTCCATAGAGGGTGAGTCTCTGGAGGTTTGCAAGGGGCCCGAGGGATTCCAGGCCGGCCGAGTCGAAATGAGGCCCTTGGCGCCGCCCTTCCAGGCGGAGAAACGCCAGCCGGTGCAGATTGCGCAAATGCACCAACCCGGCGCTGGTGGCCTTGGTTTCCACGACGTACAGCGACTCCAAGCCGCGCATTCGGCCGATCGTCCGGAGCCCTTGGTCGCTGATCGGCGCTTGCACCAAATAGAGATCGCGGAGGTTGTGAAGATCGGCAAGATGCTCCAGGCCGGCATCACCGCCTTTCCATGCTTTGGGCAGGTAAACGATCGTCCGCCACTCGTACCGGTCCGGGTCTGACGGTCTTCCCGTCTTCCCGTCCACTGCCTGGCGGCAGTATCCCCAGCGGGTATCGACGCTGGCGCCCAAAGCGCGAAGGGTTTGGACGGCTCGATGGTGCCCCCGCCGGTCCGATTGGGGCACAAAGGGATAGAGGCCGTCCGGGTCATCGGCCGGCACCGACTCAATAACAACCCGATACAACCGGCTCCCGCGGTTCCAGGCAACCAGGCCGTAGTGAGCGGAGACCGCGTACCGCTCGAACAGCTCCGTGTACGGCACGCCGCTGCTTTTCACTTCCTCAATCCGACACGTCCGCGGGTCGACGCGGTGCCATGGATTCCCCGTCTGATAGATCATCCCTTGGTATCGCAAAAGGATCGCCGTCAACCTGGAGGCAGGATCCGTCTCGGGTGGAGGCGGCCGGGTGTCTGCCGTGTGTGGTTTCTGCTGTTCCAGGCAGACGATCCGCGGCTCGGGCCATCCCGGCACCACGGCATGGTCACCTCCCGGGCAGACGTTGATCCCGCGAACAGCCACCGGAAAGCGCACCGCAAACACGGACACCGTGAGGCTCTCCAAGTCGACAACCAACGGGCGTGTGGCGGTAACCCACTCGCCGGCCGGCCGGCCCCGCCCCACCAAGAGCAGCCGCACGCCCTCGGCGCTGCTGAATTCTTCCAGCCAGAGCACTCGGTGAAGTCGTTGGGCATCGTCGCTGAAGTATCTTCCGGCGCTGCCCCATCGCTGGGTGGCGGTGTGGAAAACCCGGACATCCACTTTGGCGTCGCGCCCCGCTTTGGGAAGGGAAACCATGGCGAACCAGACGCGTTCTCGCGGTCCATACGTGCCGATCGCCACACACTTCCCAGGTCCCACAGGGTGCAAAATCAGTCCAGAGGGTATGCGACTCGGGTCAAAAGAAGACCCTCCCGCCGTACGGCCCGGACTGTACGGCGGCAGGCCTTCGCTTCGGCCTATGCGGGCCACGATGGCGCCCGAGGGCGAAACGACGTGAATCCACTGTAGTGGCACTCGCAGATCACCAGTTTCAAGAAGGGCTTCTCGTTTGCCGCGCCCGGTTGCCCCTGCTCGCCAGCGGTCTTTCCAAC
>DQVB01000453.1 GCA_015661985.1 Planctomycetota bacterium
ACCCAAAAAAGCGGCCGGTGAGTCCTCGCCGCTAAACAAGGACACTCACCGGCCTGGCATCCCCAGGCGCCTTTTGTGTGCGCCCAGGGGGAGCTTTCGTTAGTCTTCACAGCTCATTGGGGCCGGACCCAAAAAAGCGGCCGGTGAGTCCTCGCCGCTAAACAAGGACACTCACCGGCCTGGCATCCCCAGGCGCCTTTTGTATGCGCCCAAGAAGAGCCTCACACTTAGTCTACTCCGCGGCCGCGAGAAATTCCAGTGCGTACACTCGCACAACCTTCGTAAGTACGCGTTTTTGACATGGCGTGGGGCCTCCACGGTTTCTGACTCCGGGGCCAGGTAGCCGTTTTGGGGTAGACACGGCCCTTTCGGGGAGCAGCGGAGAGGACCCTATGTGGTTCCGGGCGGGAGTCATAAACACCATTGGCAGATTATAGGCCGGCAATTTAGGGGCGGGGCTTCCCGCAAACGGGGATGCCAGCAATCGCTGTTCGGTGCGACAGATTGTCAGCCGGCGATTTTCTCGGCCACGACGCCCTGAGCTGTGTCCGTTGCCCGAGCTTTCCGCCGATCGCCATGGACGAACTCCTGAAGAGAGATCCAACGAGGCGTGGAAAACTTTGCCAGCAAATGGGCCGACGTACCCGATCGGACGGTCGAGTACCGTGCTGAGTGTGAAGCCTTACGGAATATTCCTCGCCTGTGCGCCCGCAGCAATGTGGCCGAATTCGGCTTTTCTCGGCCGGCTGGCCATTGCGAGCAGAGACGATGGGTAAAAAGCGCCCAGCGGCTGACGAGATTCGGCGAAAACTCCAGGCAGCAGAGGCGCACAGGGCGGCAGGACTGACAATCGAGCAGGTCTGCAGGAGGCTGCGCATCAGCCGACAGACGTTTTATCGTTGGCGCAAGCAGTACGGGCAGGCAGAGCCGATAGAGGTGAGTGAGCTCGCGCGGCTGAGGGAGCTGGAAGCGGAAAATGCCCGCCTGAAGGAGCGACTGAGCCTACTTGAGGCCGAGAACGCGCAGCTGCAAAGCTTAGTTGTGGCACAAGCGCTGGACATCCACAAACTGAAAGAGCAGCTCAAATTGATGGGGGGAAGTTCCGAAGCGAATCCGTCGGGATTGCAGAGAGGAGGCAGAGGGGGCGAGCAGCTGCCGTACGAGCAGTTTGACAAGTGGGAGACCGCTTATACGGTATGCCGGCGACGGAACAGCCCGATCGTTGCCAAGGTGGACGCGGTAATAGCCCAGATCTGGCCCAGCGGTCGATGTCAACTGCTATACCCGGCACAGTCTGAGCCGGAAGAGACGATTTATGGGATCGCCCCAGAACGCACGGAGCAAGAGCGCAGAAGTCATAACCCAGCGGAGCGGCACCAACCGGTCATCTCCGCGGACTGAAATCCGCCCCAGAAGACGCGCCCCAGATGCCGGTGCTACCGCAGGGCAAGCTCCTCGCTTGCCCCGTATCCCAAAGGTGCGCGCAGGGCGAACAGAGTGAAAGACTAGCCAAGGCGTGGCTGCTTTCCTGTCTGGAGGGACCAACCATGTTGGTGCTGAGCCGCAGACGGAATCAGCAAATCGTCTTTGGTGACAAGATCGTCCTCACGGTCGTTTCCGTCAGGGGGCAGCGTGTGCGGCTGGACATCGACGCTCCCAGGGAGGTGGCCGTCCGTCGGAAAGAGATTTACGACGCGGCAAGAAAAGAGCAGGCCGTATGGAGGCTGAAAGAACCACTCGGAGATCTCCGCCGCTGCCACCACACGGGTCAATAGCCGGTGCCGCGATTGGATTGGGCGAAGAGCGTTGGGGGTCAAACGTCCTGCGTGGGGACCACCGCTACTTCTAAAAAGGCGACGAGGGAACCGAGCTATGGCTCGGCGTGCTGGTCGCGCGGAACGCCTGTCGCAGGCCGAACGTTCCATGACATCGTGCAGCGAGCGGTTTGGAGCGTCCCAGTAGCATGCGATCACCTGGGGCCGGCGCAACCGCTTTACCCATGAACTGGCACCCATGAACTGTTACAACAGATAACACTTCAACCAGGCGGCCCCTGAGAAGGAAGCTCAGTGTGACAGTAGTGCACGTCGGAGTTGAGATCACGGGCCGATCTCTCTCCCTCCCGGTTTGAGGGATTGGAGGTTGCGGAAATGACTGCCGAACCAACGGTCTTCGCGGTCGATCCGGATGGGCAGGTGTGTTATTCTATCCGGCGCTTGGCCGCCATGATGAACTTGCCCTGTGAGACTTACAACTCGGGGACGCAGTTCCTCGACTGCTACGATCGCTCTCGCGCCGGGTGCCTCGTATTGGAGGTGAAGATTCCGGACATCGCGGGTTTGGAGATGCAAAAACGTCTGGCCTCCGAAGAGCCGAGCCCACCTGTTATCTTCTTGACCGGTCACGCCAGCGTGTCGATCGCCGTCCGCGCTATGCGGGCGGGAGCCGTCCATTTCTTTGAGAAACCGCTTCGCGAAGACGAGTTGTGGGACGCTATTCGAGAGGCTATGGAATTAGACCAACAACGGCGATGCGCCTGGGCCCAGCAGCAGGAGCTTCAGCGCCGGCTGGCACAACTGACGCCCAAGGAACTGCGCGTGTTGGAACTCATCGCCGAAGGAAAAACAAAAAGAAGCATTG
>DQVB01000458.1 GCA_015661985.1 Planctomycetota bacterium
CGCCCGGCACGCCCAGCCGGCGGCCGTGGGTTTGTCATGGTACAGAACGTGTACGACGCTGATCCTCCCCTCCCACCTGGCTCGATCAAGCGCTTGCGCATCGTCCAGGTCTTGCCCAAATCCACACCAGGGATCAACTGGCCGCCCGTGGGCATCCCGAACGCCTCGCCGGGAAAACAAGTGCTGGGTACAGTGCCGGTCGAACTGGATGGGTCGGCCTGGTTCTTGGCGCCCGCGCGCGTGCCCCTGTCGCTGCAAGCATTGGACGAAAAAGGTCAGGCAGTGCAAATGATGCGCAGTATCATCTATCTGCAGCCTGGCGAGACACTGTCCTGTGCCGGCTGCCATGAACCGCGCCACAGCGCGCCGGCGAGCGGCTTCCCCTTGGCCCTGGCCAGACCGCCGTCGCCGATCGAGCCTGGTCCGGACGGCTCCAACCCACTTTCCTATCCCATCCTCGTCCAGCCGGTGCTGGACCGTCACTGCGTCCAATGCCACAACCACAACCGCGCCGAGGGGCGCGTGGTGCTGACCGGCGAACCCCAGGGTCATTACACGGTCTCCTACAACGCCCTGGCGCCTCGCGTACCCTATTCGGCCTGGGGAGGACGCCCGGGCGATTTCCGTATCGTCAACAGCGAACCGCTCACCCGACCCGGCTTTTTCGGCGCCAAAGGCTCACCGCTGATGAAAATGCTCTTGGCCGGGCACGAGAATGTCACCCTGAACGACGAAGACATCCGCCGCCTGGCCACCTGGATGGATGCCAACGCCCTGTTCTATGGCACCTTCAATCGAGAAGACCAAGCCAAGCAGCAACGGGGCGAACGAATCGAGGGGCCCGATCTGGAATAGCCGGCCGGGAAGGGTTGAGAGTTGAGGGGCTCAGCGCGGGGCGTGCTGTGGCGGAGGACTAAACCATCAACCGGACGCATCGAGGATCGAGTGAGTCTGCTTGAGCGGTGGTTTGAGTGTGAGGGGGCCACTGGAACAATATTCGGCGCGAGGAGCTTTCCCATGCACCGCACGTTGGTCCTGTGTTTGGCGACGGTGATCTTGGGGCTACAGGCAGCCCAGTCGCTGGCAGCCGAGCCATCGGATCCGCTCTGGCAGATCGGCCAGCCGGACGACGACACGGCGGAATTCGCCTTGGCGCCCGACGGGTACGCGCGGTTCGGCGAGGATCCACTCTTCGTGGTGGGCCAGTCGGATCCGCGGCGAGATTGGCCTTACGTGCATCCCGGCCCCAGCGACGTCTGGGCCGGTGGCCGCAGCCACGATTACTCGATCCTTTTCGGGCTCAGCGGCCGGCCGGCGGAAGCATGCCGGCTGGTGGTCGACCTGGTCGATACGCACCACCGGTCTCCTTCACGACTGGAAATCCTGGTCAACGGCCACCGCGTGCTCTCGCACCAGACACCCCGAGGCGGTCCGGACGATACGGTCTACGGTGACCCGAGCCAGGGGCGCGAGCATCGCTTCGATGTCGAGATCCCCGCCGATTGCTTGGCCCGAGGGACCAATGAAATCACCATCCGCACGGCGGCCGGCAGCTGGATCCTCTACGATTGGTTGGGCTTCGAAGCCCCGGGCGGTGTAGAGCTGGAGCCGGTCGCCAACGGCACCTTCGTCCGCGCAGTGGACAGTCCGCCCCTGCTGGTCGAAAGCAACGGTCAGCTGGAACAGATCGTCGAGCTGTCCGTGCGTCACATCGGACCTCCTGTTTCGGTCGTGGTGCGAGTCGGCCAGGGGCCCGCCCAGCCGCTGGAACTGGGGCCTGCGACGAAGCGAGTCGAGGTCCGCGTGCCGGCCGTTGACAAGCCTACCCCGGTCGCCGTGGAAGTCCGATCCGGGGAGCGAACGATCGCCACGCACCAGGTGATTCTCAAGCCTGTGCGGAAATGGGAACTGTACTTGCTGCCCCACTCGCACACGGACATCGGCTACACCAAGGTCCAGACAGAAGTGGAGCGTGACCACTGGCGGTTCTACGAAGAGGCCATCGAAGCGATACGCCGCACAGCCGAGTACCCGCCGGAGGCTCGGTTCAAATGGAACGTGGAAGTACTCTGGGCCGTAGATAGCTACCTGAAGCAGGCCTCGCCCGAAAAGAAAGAAGCGTTCATCCAAGGGGTGCGCGAAGGCTGGATCGGACTGGACGCTCTCTACGGCAACGAACTGACGGCCCTGTGCCGGCCCGAGGAGCTCGTACGGCTGGTCGACTTTGCCGGACGGCTTTCGGAACAACTGGGCGTGACCATCGATTCGGCCATGATCACCGATGTGCCCGGCTACACCTGGGGAATCACCACCGTATTGTCTGCCGCCGGGGTGCGGTACTTCTCCATCGGACCCAACAGCGGCCACCGGATCGGATACACACTCCAGGCTTGGGGCGACAAGCCGTTCTATTGGGTGACCCCCACCGGGGGCGATCGGATCCTCTGTTGGATCCCCCGCACGGGATACTACCGGGCCATTACGGGCCAAACCCAAGTGCTGGAGCTGGTGCGGCGGATCGAAGCCAGCGGCTACCCGTATGACATGATCCAAGTGCGTTATTGCCTGGGTGACAACGCCGGGCCCGGCGTGGCAATCAGCGATCTGGTCAGGGACTGGAATGCCCGCTACGCCTACCCGAAGCTGGTCATTGCGACCACGAGCCGGATGCTGCGCGAGTTTGAACGCCGCTACGGTGACAAGGTTCCGGCCGTGCGCGGCGATTTCACTCCCTACTGGGAAGACGGTGCCGCCTCATCGGCCCGAGAAACAGGCCTGAACCGGGCTGCGGCTGAACGACTCACCCAGGCCGAAGCCATTTGGAGCATCCTTGATCCGGCCACCTATCCCGATGCCGAGTTCTACACCGCATGGCGTAATGTGATCCTGTACGACGAACATACTTGGGGTGCGTACAACAGTGTCAGCGAGCCGGACAGCGATTTCGCCAAAGCCCAGTGGGCCATCAAGCAATCCTTTGCCCTGGAAGCGGACCGCATGTCGCGCAGACTCTTGGCCCGCGCGGCGGCTCCCGTGGCGGGCGCTGCCAAACCGGTGCGGTCGCTGTGGGTGTTCAACACCGCCAGCTGGCCGCGCACGGACCTGGTAACCGTGCCCAAAGAGGTCCCCATAGCTGGCTTGCGCGTCACCGAAGCGGACGGCGCGCCTGTGCCATCGCAGCGGCTTTCCTCGGGCCAGTTGGCTTTCCTCGCCTCCAACGTCCCGCCGCTGGGGGCCAAGAGATTCCGGTTGGCCGAAGGGCCACCGGAGTCACCCTCAAACGCGTCCGTAGCCGCACCGCCGCGGCTTGCAAACCAGGTCGTTCAGATCACAGTGGATCAAGCCAGCGGGGCCATAACCAGCCTCACCCATGAAGATCTGCCGGCCGATCTGGTGGATCGCCGCTCCGGTGTGGCGTTGAACGCCTATCGCTACGTGGCCGGGCGCGATCCGAGTGACCCCAAACCGAACGGGCCGGTCACGATCCGCGTCAAAGAGCCCGGGCCACTGGTGGCCTCCCTGGTGATCCAGAGCGATGCGCCGGGCTGCCGCCGGCTCATCCGCGAAGTGCGGTTGACCGCCGGCCAGGACTACGTGGAACTGCTCAACGTGGTTGACAAGGAAAAGGTGCGCGAGAAAGAGGGCGTGCACTTCGGGTTCGCCTTCCACGTACCGGAAGGGGTCATGCGCATGGACATCCCCTTTGCCGTGATCCAGCCTGAAGCGGACCAGCTGCCCGGGGCGTGCAAGAACTACTTCACGGTGAGCCGATGGGTGGATGTGTCCAGCGAGCAGTTCGGTGTTACCTGGGCCACGATTGACGCACCCCTGGTGGAAGTGGGGCGAATCAGCGTGGACGTGCCGAACTGGCGCGACCCGAACAGCTGGATCAAGCACCTGGAACCTTCCCAGACGCTCTATTCGTACGTGATGAACAACTACTGGGAGACCAATTACAAGGCGGACCAGGAGGGCCCGACGCCTTTCCGGTACGCCTTGCTGCCCCACGCCGGGCCCTACGATCCGGTCGCTGCGGCGCGGTTCGGCATCGAGAGGAGCCAGCCGCTGGTGGCGGTTCCCGCGGCAGATGAAGGGCCGGGTGTGATCCCTTCGCGGCTTCGCGTGGAGCCGGACCAGGTGGTGGTCACGGCACTGAAACCAAGCCGCGATGGAAAGGCCCTCATCGTGCGGCTGTTCAACGTCAGCCCTCAGCCGGCCCGGGCGGAGCTGGTATGGGCGGACCCGCAACCGGCCGCGGTGCGTCTGAGCGACCTGGGCGAACGCCCCGGTATACCGGTGGACGGCCCCGTCGACATACCGCGCTACGGACTGGTCACGCTCCGCGCCGAACGGGCCGCCAGAGGCTCGCGGTAGCCGAACAGACCTCGTTCTGGCCCCCGTCCCAGGGCGCAGGGGGGCGGCCAGCCGTCGCGGGGGCGGACCCAGATGCCCCGGGGCCTCCAGTGAGCGGACGTGCCTTTCAGCGCTTCGTCACGGGGACGAGTTTCTGCGCTCGCTCGCCGTAGATGTCGCCGATGTAGAGATTGCCCTGGGAATCCTGGACAATGCAGTGAACGCCGATCGTTTCGCCTGGTTTCAGGCTCTCTTTGGATTGGCCCAGCCGCAGGCCCCAGAGTTGGCGCACACGCCCATCGGTCGAGAACCGCATCACGATCTGGTCCTTGTATTCCTGGTATTTGCCGTGGCGGCGCCACCAGTGAGGTGTCGAGCCGCAGACCCAGATCTGATCGTCCGCGGTGATCGACAAACCCCACGGCATGATCACATTGGACCATTGCTCAACGAACTTGCCCTCCTGGGTAAACAGTTGAATACGTCCGCTGTTGCGGTCCGCCACGTAGAGGACGCCCTTGGAGTCCACGACGATCGCATGAGGCAGGATGAACTGGCCCGGTTTCGAGCCATATTCGCCCCAGGCCTTCACAAAACGGCCATCCTTGTCGAAATGCACCACCCGGCGGTTGCCGTACCCATCGGTTACGAAGATGTCGCCCGAGCTGGTGACCACCACGTCGGTCGGCCGATTGAAGTGTGAAGCGTCCCGGCCGCTTTGTCCGCGAGTTCCCAACGTCAGCAGCAGTTTTCCTTCGGGAGTGAATTTCTGTACCACGTGCAGGCCGAAGTCCGCGATCCAGACGTTGCCGTCCGGATCGATGCGCAGATGGTGCGGATCGACGAACCGGCCCTTGCCCCAGGTGCGCACGAACCGGCCGTCCGCCGTGTAGACCTGCACGGGATCGGGGCCTCGCTTGACGAACCACACCCGGTCCTCCGCATCGACCGCCATACCGGAAACCCAGCCCTCCCGACTCACATGGTCCGGGTACTGCGGCCATGAAGGATCCGCATCGTATTCAATGACAGTCGGCTCCAGGGCATAGCTCGGCTGAGCGGCCGCTCGATGCATCCAGCAGTGGCCTGAAATCACCACGAGAACGATGTGCAACCAGGTGATCCGGCAAGGCATACAACACACTCCTTCGGCTCTGAGGTGCGGGGCTTTCGGAAACGCTTCCACCTTCCGTGGTACGACCGACGTCTATCGTAACAC
>DQVB01000472.1 GCA_015661985.1 Planctomycetota bacterium
CTGGCCAGCGTTCCACGTACCGGCCGGATACTGATCATTGGTATTCGCGGAACAACCAGCCGCGGACCAGCTACGCGGTCTGCACGGGTTATTTCCATGATTACAGCGCGGACTACAACGTTTACCGCGGCGGTGCCAACCGTTCCCGAACGGGCGTGTTCGGGAACAACGGCGCTGCGCGATTGGCCGACATCACGGACGGCACGAGCAATGTGACGCTGGTTGGCGAAGCGTGGGGCGGGGACGGGTACAAGTGTTCCAGGCACTATGGGCCGTGGGGCCTTGCGGGAATCCACACCTCGGTGCACGGCCGTGTGGTCAGCGGCTGGGCCGTGTCCCGGTATTCCCGAGCCCAGTGGGCCAACTGGGGCAGGGACTGGCACATCAACGCGGCCTTCCGGATTTGGAACCCGAACTACTGGTGCGCCAGGGCCCAGAGGGCTCGCGGCGTGAGGCTGGCCTACGCGTGGGCGTTCAACAGCGGCCACCCCGGAGGGGCCCAGTTCGCCTTTGCCGACGGCTCGGTTGAGTTCCTGACAGAGACCATGGACTACAAAACGTTCTGTCTGCTCAACTACATATCCGACGCACAGGTGGCGTCCCGTAAATAGTGAAAGGGTCGCTTGTTTAGATCAGTAGCCAGGGGGCCGGGGAATCACCGGACGGGGAGAATATGCCCGCGCCGGGCGGATTCCCTGGCGCCGTGGCGTAATGAGCTTATGTCCAGGGCCTTGCGAGGGAGGTGGTGATGATGCGCAGATTGGCTGTGGTCTGTATTTCGGGCATCCTCGTCCTGTGCGCGCTGGGTTGCGGCAAGAACGGCGGTCCGCAGACGGTTGCCGTTTCGGGGACTGTCTATTTGGACGACAAGCCTCTGGCCGGTGTACAGGTGAACTTCTACTCCGAACAGAACGACTTCCTGGGTACCGGTGTGACAGGTGAGGATGGGCGGTACGAGCTGTTTCAGGGGGCGGTTGTGGGAGAGAACAAGGTATGGATTACTCGGGCACGGGGGAGTGAGGTGGATCCCGCCGGCGGTGGTGACCCGGCCGAAAACCCCGAGCTCGACGTAGCCCAAGCCGAAGCGGTGGCCGAAGCGGCTGCGGGAGCGCTGGAGGAGACGACGGCCGGGGATCTGCCCGCCAAGTTCAGCGATCCGGACAAAACGATCCTGAAGTACGTGGTGCCCGAAGGGGGCAGCTCCAACGCCGACTTCCGGCTCAAGAGCGAGTAGAGCCAGACCGTCTGCCCCCCGGACGGTTCGCGTGTAAGCTGTTCACGGCTTGGCGAGGGATGGAGGGTGGGTTGAGCAAACCGCCCGGTTGGCGGGCCGGCGGTCGCCCCGAGGAACTCAGCTGGCAGGAACGTAGCCAGTGGCCGAGGAAATGGCTTTGCGCAGGTCCACCCCCTTCGGCGCCAACTTTGGCCTACTTTACACGCGGCGGCGACTTGTCGCCGCTTTTTTTGTGGTTCGGCGGGATGGGCCGCTTCGCGGCGACAGGGGTGGCTCGGGAGAGGGCGGCCGCAGGGACTTGCCGCTTTCGGGGGACGCCGACGTGTTAACGGTTACCACGTGAGGAGTGGGACAAAAGGCGATGCAGAGCGCAAACTTGACCTGGCCGGTGATAGCCTGGTTGGTCGCTGCTGTTGCTGGAGCGGTCACGGGGCGGGCGGAAGGCCAGGCGGCTCGTGGGCGGCAGGTGATGCCCATCACAGCTGCGGAGATCGAGGCCGATTGGCTGCGCCAAGCGGAGGTGCGGATTGTGCCCGATCGGCCCGGCCCGGTTACTGTCGAAGAAGATGCGGCCGGGGGCTGTGACGGCATACGCACGGGCCTGTGGGGATTTCACACGGGCCGCCGGCCGGATCCGTGGTGGCAGGTCGACTTGGGGCGCGAGATCGCCATCGGCGAGATCTTGATCTACAACCGCTGTGACGCGTGCCCAGACCGCGCGGCGCGGCTGCGGATCCTGGTCTCACCGGATGGCACCCGTTGGACCGAAGTGTACCGGCACAACGGCACCGTCTTCGGCGGGATGCTCGACCGCCGCCCGTTGTCCGTGCTGTTCCGCGGCGTGAAGGGGCGCTTCATTCGGATTCAACTGCCTGGCAACACTTGTCTTCACCTGGACGAGGTCGAGGTTTTCGATACCGGCTACCACCGGAATCATGCCCTGGGTAAACCTGCCACACAGAGCAGCGTGAGTGTCTGGTCGAAGCGGCATCCCGCTGTGGCGCTGCAGGAGGCCCGCAGGCGCGGCGGTTCGTTTCGGCCCACCTACGGTGGCCCGTACCAGACCGACTGGCTGAGCATCCAGGCGCAGCGCGGAAACCCCAGACACCGCTATCCGGTGGTGCGGACGGTGGAACGAGGCCGAAAGCTGGCCGAGAGCCTGCGCGGTTCGGGCATGGACGTGCAGGAGGCGTTGAGGACGTTGGACCAGATCGCCCTGCGCTACGAGGCCCTGCCTGAGGATGCTCCGGCCGACGCGGTTCGCGACCTGTATCTGGAGGCCCAATGGGCCGTCCGGCGACTGGCCTTTTCCAATCCGCTTCTGGACTTCGAACGACTGCTGTTTGTGCGGCGCGCGCTGACCAGCTTCAAGCACATGTCGGACCAGTACTACGGCTGGTTCTCGCGCCCGGGGGGCGGATTGTACGTGTTGGAGAACTTCAAAGGCGAACGCCCACGGATCCGCTGTTTGACGGGAAGCTTGCCGCCAGGCAACGTCCTGCGACCTGACCTTTCCTACGACGGCCGAAGGGTTTTGTTTGCCTATTGTCGCTACTACCCGGACCTGGCTGAGCTGGAGAACAAGCTGGACAAGTCGCAGATCCCCGAGGACGCCTTCTATCACTTGTATGAAATCAACGTGGACGGCAGTGGGCTCAGGCGACTGACCTACGGCAAGTACGACGACTTCGACGGCCGATACCTGCCCAACGGCGAGATCGTCTTTCTTTCGACGCGCAAGGGCCAGTTCGTGCAGCTCAGCCGAACCGCGGCCAGTCTGACATGCAGCAACGCCGAGCTGCCGGACAGTTTCGTGCGCTGCGGCGGGGGGCCGGAACGTCCGGTGGCCGTCTATACGCTGCACGTGATGGACGGCGAGGGGACCAACTTGCGTCCGATTTCCGCCTTCGAGAGTTTCGAATGGACGCCCAGCGTGGCCAACGACGGCCGCATTCTCTACGCCCGCTGGGATTACATCGACCGTGAGGCTATGCCTTATATGAGCCTCTGGGCCACACTGCCCGACGGCAGCGGAGCCCAGGCCGTCTACGGGAACTTCACGGTCAATCCGTATGCCATCTTCGAAGCGCGCGGCATTCCCGGGTCCCGCAAGCTCGTCTTCACCGCCTCGGCCCACCACTACTTCACCGGCGGCAGCCTGGTGCTGCTCGATCCGAGCAAGGGCACCGACGGGCCAGCCCCCTTGAGGCGGCTGACCCCGGAGGTCCCGTTCCCCGAGGTCGAAGCCTGGCCGGCCAGCTACTACGCCAATCCGTACCCGCTTTCGGAAGACCATTTCCTGGTGGCATGGAGCGACCGGGAGATGTTTGCACCCACGTATCGCGATGGCGACCTGAACCCGGTCAACCCGATGGGCATCTACCTGTACGACGCCTTCGGGAACCTGAACTTGATCCATCGCGACCCCGAGTTGAGCAGTATGTACCCTCTGCCCATCCGGCCACGGCCACGGCCCGCGGCGTTGGCCCCCGCGGCGCAGTGGGACGCTGGAGCCGAAGGGCAGCTGCTGGTATTGGACGTGTACCAGGGCCTGGCTGCCAACTGGTCCGGGCGCATCCAGCGGCTGCGCATCGTGGGCGTCACCCCGAAGACGCATCCCACGATGCACTATCCGCCGCTGGGAGTGACGCGGAACGATACGGGCAAGTTCGTCCTGGGGACGGTACCGGTCGAAGAGGACGGTTCGGCCTTCTTCCGGGTTCCGGCGGGCGTGCCCTTCTTCCTGCAAGCGCTGGACAAGGAGGGTATGGCCGTGCAGACCATGCGCAGCGTGACCTACGTGGGGCCGGGACGAACCCAGGCCTGTATCGGCTGTCACGAGCCGCGCAACAGTTCGCCCCCTGATCGTTCGCCGCTGGCGGCCCGGCGACAGGCATCGGCCCCCGCGCCGGGCCCGGTCGGCTCCTGGCCGCTGGATTTCGCCATCCTGGTCCAGCCCGTGTTGGACGCTCATTGCGTGCGGTGCCACCGCCCCGAGGCCGACACGGACGGCCGCCACGTGGATCTAACGCCTCAGCAAGCCTACGACACGCTGGTCGACTATGGGCGGCCCAGCCTCCGGGACCACGTGTGGTCCCACCACCGCCGCGGTTTCTCCACCCCGGGGGCCGGTGCGGCGCAAACGAGCCAACTGCTGGGGCTCCTGAAAAAGGGCCACTATCAGGTGCAGCTGCGCCGTGATGATTGGGAACGGCTAATCACCTGGATGGATACATACGCCCAGAAGAGCGGCTCCTTCAGCCCCGACCAGCAGCAGCGCCTGCGCCAACTCCGAAAACGATTGGCAGCCGTCCGATGAGCCCGTTGGGGTGAGCATATCCGTTCACCCCCTGACCGCGTAGAGGTCCACGTTCGTTTAGGCGCAAACCAGAGGCGTGCGCGGCCCATGGCGGCAGTGGATCCCCTCTGCCGGTCGCGATATGCCATCATTGGCACCATGGGAAGGGCCCCTCCGGCTTGCACCTCAACGATTCCGAGGTACTGGCGGTAATGCCACCAGGAGCGGGTCGATTGGGATCCCCACAACGGCTCGGTTCCTGCCGTCCCTGAGCGATTCCGGAGCCGTGAACGCGGCGCCGTCGCCGCCGGTCCTCCGCCGAACGCCTCAGGTGTGAACTGCCGAACGCATCCGCTTTGGCCTTGGGCTCGACTTCGGGAGGGCATAATATTGACGGTTTTGCCGCGGCACGGGGTTTGTCCGGGGGGCGACTTGCCCTTCCAGCGGAGGTAACCACACAGACCATGGCAAGCGAAACATCGAAACAGGACAGCCCGGCCATTTCGTTTCGCCGTTCCCGCACGGGACGGCTGATGGAGGTGCAGGTGGTGGGGGTGGGCAGCGCCGTGCCGGACAGGTTGGTCACCAACGAGGATCTGGCGTCGTTGGGCTACGACGCCGACTGGATCGTGCAGCGGACCGGGATCTTGGAGCGGCGGTATGCGCCGCCGGAAACCGCCACGGGGGATTTGGCCTATGAAGCGGCCCGGCGGTGTGTTGCCGATGGCGGGGTCGATCCACGCGACATCGATCTGTTGATCCTGGGCACCTACACTCCGGACCAATTGCTTCCCGCCACCGCGTGCACGGTCCAGGACCGCTTGGGGGTGACCGCCCCGGCGATGGACCTGCAGGTGGCCTGTGCCGGGTTTGTCTACGCCATGGTGACCGGGGCCCAGTTCATCGCCTCGGGCTGCAATAAGCTGGTCTTGGTCATTGGGGCGGATTGCAATTCGCGCGTGATCAATCCCCGGGACCGGCACACGTATCCGCTCTTCGGGGACGCGGCCGGGGCAGTGCTGTTGGCTCCCGGGAGCCCTGAGCAGGGCTTGATCGCCTACGCCTGGGGGGCGGACGGGTCGGGGGCCGATTTGCTCTGTCGCCGGGTGGGGGGATCACGGTATCCGTTCCATGAAGCTGACTCGGTCGACGGGCTCCATTTTCTCAAGATGGAAGGCCGTCCCGTGTTCAAGTGGGCGATCCGTATGTTGAGCGAATCGATCACCGGCGTGCTGCAGACGGCCGGCATGACTGTGGAGGACCTGAACCTGGTGATCCTCCACCAGGCGAACATGCGGATCATCAATTCGGCCATCAAGGATTTGGGCATCGACCCGGCCAAGGTCTTCAACAACCTGGAGCGGTACGGGAACACGTCGGCAGCCAGTGTGCCGCTGGCTTTGGACGAAGCTTATCGGCAGGGGCGGGTGCGCCGCGGTGATTGCGTGCTGCTCAGCGGCTTCGGGGCCGGGTTGGCCTGGGGCACGGTGCTTTTGCGCTGGTGAGTCCACGGCGACGGACGCACCCATTCCCGCGGCTGGTCCGTCCGCGGGAGGGCTATTCCGATCCAGCCGCCACGGGTTTTTCCTCCGGCACAGGCCGATTCATGGCCCAGAAGATGGCGTTGACCAGCAGCCGGCGGAACGGCGCGTCGTGGAAATCGTCCGGGTGGCCCAACCCCGTGTAGACGACCCGGCCGCCGCGGTAGGTCCGCACCCAGGTGAGCGGTTCGGTGCGCTCACCCAGCGAGCCGGTCATCAGTACGGTGGCATCTGACGCTACCGGCGAGGTGTAGTAGAGCGACCCGGTACTGTGCCAGCGGTCTGGTCGGACGCCGGCCAAGACAGGATGGTCGGCCTGTTGGGCCAACACGGTCACGTCGGTTCCCTTTTCGTTGGGGCCGTGGCCGTGGTAGTTGCCGCCCAGCACCTCATGGTCGAAAGTGGTCCATTCGGCGCAGCCTTCGGGCACGTTGCCGCGTACGTCGAAGGCGTGGCTGGCCGTCCGCAATCCCACCAGGGCCCCACCGCGGCCGAGGTAACGGCGGATGGCCTCCAGTTGCGATTTGGCCAAGGCCAGTCGACGGATGTAGAGCACCAGGCAGTCGGCCGTCTGGAGCTCATCGATGTGGCGGATGTTGGCTTCGCCCTCGCCGTGCAGTACGGTGGCGTAAAGCTGGTATCGCTCGCGCAGCATCTGGGCGAACCGAGGCAGCGTCTTGTCGGCGTCGTAGTGATCATCGCTGACCAGGAAGGCCACGTGCGGGCGAGTGTCCTCCTGGAAGCGAAAGGCGGGGCCGCCCAGCAGGTCGCTGGAGGTGATCGTCGGACACCAGTACTTTTCGATATGTTCGATGACCATTTCTGTGCCCCGGACGTGGCTGACGAAAGGGCGGCTGCGTGAATTGTACATACTGTCGGTCATGTCACGCACCAGGAGCACTCTCTTGCCCTGGTAGACCATCTGGCGGATGCCGAAGGGCCGCCCCAGCACACACATGTTCGTGTGCACGCCCATGATGATCACGTTGTCGATGCCGCGCTGCTCAAGCAGGTAGTAGGCTTCGGCGCTATCGGTGATGGCGTCTTCGGGGGCGATTTCCAGGATGTCGATCTGGTGCGTCCATGCCTTGCGAGTCTGGCATTTCGGCTGACAATCGCACCCGCCGTCCGAATCGTCGATGGGCAGCGGCGGCTCGCGCTGGGGATCCAGCCGACACCAACCTTTCAGAGGGACGCGGGTCTTTACGGGCGGCGCTGCTTGGGCCCTCTTGCGTTGCGGCGTGTCGCGGTAGTAGTCCATGGTGCCGCTAGGGGCGTGGATGATGAGTACCCCGCGCCGCCGCGCGTAGCGGATCAGCTCATTCATGCGCGGGGCCATCTCGGCCACCCGGCGCGTCGCCCCACGACACCAATGTTCGTTCCACATGTCGCAGATCACAATCGCCGTCTTGTGCGGGTCGAGCCGTTCGGTTTTGTAGATGATATCCCGCTGGCCCGGACGCTGGGCGTCCTCGACGCGGAACCGCGTCTGCACAACCAGCGGCTCGCCGCATTCACAGTCGGCGCACGGCATCAGAAGGGCAACCAGGGTGAGCAACAGGACGCCGATCCAGCGGTATCTCATTGTCTATTCCTCCGAACAAGGGGAAGACGTATCCCAGCCAGGACTTTGCGCCCGTGCCCCGCCCCGAGGCCTGTTTGCGACAGCGGCGCTGGCCGGGGCCCGCTCCGCGCATCGTCGGCGGAAGAATCCGACCCGGGGCCGGCGCGGCAGCCGAACGCCTGCACTATAATTGCCACCGGGATGGGCGTCCACAAGACGCCCTCCGTCCGCCTCCTGCCGCCGCTTGACGGAAGGATCGGCCGGTGGGCCCGCTTCCGCCGCTCGGCCACCAGCTTGGCAGCGGTGCATGCTGCCTGGTCGATCGACTCGTGATGAAGCCATGTTCGAGCCGGAACCCCAGCTCAGCGAAAGACCGATTCGCATTGGCGTATCCAGCTGTCTTTTGGGGCACCACGTGCGATTCGACGGTGGGCACAAACGGGACCATTTCGTGGTCGATGTGCTGGGCCCATTTGTGGAGTTTGTGCCCGTCTGTCCCGAAGTGGAGATCGGGCTTTCGGTGCCCCGGCCCACACTGAGGCTCCAGCGCCAGGGCCGCCGGCTGCGTATGGTGATTTCCCGCTCGGGGGAGGACGTGACCGGCAGGATGCGGTCCTTCGCCCGCGCCCGTGTGGCTCGCCTGGCCCGGGAAAACCTTTCCGGCTACGTTTGCAAGGCCGGCTCGCCCAGCTGTGGCATGAACTGCCGCACGCAGACGGCCTCCGGCAAGCCGGCCCCTTCGGCGCCAGGGCTTTTCGCCGCGCAGCTGTTGCACCGCTTGCCCGATTTGCCGGTTGCCGAAGAGCGGCAGCTCCGCGACCTGCGCTTCCGCGAAAACTGGATCCAGAGCGTCTTCGCCTACCATCGCCTCCAGCAACTGTGGAGAAGCCGGTGGCGGACCGAGGATCTGGTCGCCTTCCATACGGCGCACCGGTTTCTGCTCTTGGCCCATTCACCCCAGGCGTGCCGGGAACTGGACCGGCTGTTGGCTCGGGCGCCGGGGATGCCCCGTGCCCAGCTCCGAGCTCGCTACCAGTCGGCTCTCATGTCAGCATTGGCCAAGATTGCCACCGGCGACAGGCACGCTGAGGTGCTTTTGCAGATGCTCGGCCTTTTCCAGGACCGGTTGGATCGCTCGTCGCGCCGGGACCTGCTGGATGAGATCAAACGGTACCGTCGGGGCCAGGTGCCGCTGATCGTCCCCGTGAGCGTGATCAAACACTACGTACGCGTACTCGATGTGAAGGAGCTTCGCGCGGAAGTCTATTTGAACCCGGACCCCGAGGAGCTGGCACTGCGCAACCACGCATGATCGGCCGGCTGCGGCCCGGCCTGCTTCGGCCATTGGGCGGCCCTGGATGCGGGCCCCTTGAGTGATCGGTCGGGCAGGCTTCACAATAGATCCGGATAAGCGCCGTGGGCAAAGCAGCGCACAGAGGCCGCGGCCGAGACACGGCGAACCCCAACTCAGCAGGAGGGAACACGTGATGAGACGAACAACTCGCCGCCAGCTGCTCCGAGGTGCTTTGGCCGCCGGCCCCGGGGTGGCCTGGGCGCGCCACGCCTCGGCGCGCCAACTCAACGACCAGCTGCGCCTTGCCGTGGTCGGCTTCCACGGCCAGGGGCGACTGCACATCCGGCTGCTCAACGAGTTGCCCGGCGTCCGCGTGGCGGCCCTGTGTGACGCGGACCGAGCCGTGCTGGAGCGCCAGGTCGAGGAGTTCCGCAAGCGCAAGGAGAAGGTGGACGGGTACGTGGACGTCCGCAAGCTGCTGGAGGACCCGGACATCGACGCGGTGACCACGGCGACGCCGGACCATTGGCACGCCCTTGTGACCATCTGGGCCTGCCAGGCAGGCAAGGACGTCTACGTGGAAAAGCCACTCTGCCACAACCTGTGGGAGGGGCGGAAGATGGTGGAGGCGGCCCGCAAGTACAAGCGCGTCGTGCAGTTCGGCAACCAGAGCCATGGCCATCGTACCGGCCCGATGCGTTTGGAGCTGGGCCAACTGGGCCGCATCCAGGTGGCTTTCACATGCCTGAATCGCCTGCGGCGGAGCATCGGCAAGGTGGACGGGCCCCAACCGGTCCCGGAGTCGGTGGATTACAACCTGTGGACAGGGCCGGCTCCACTGGAACCGCTCATGCGCCGCCGGCTGCATTACGATTGGCACTGGGTTTGGCCCACGGGGACCGGCGAGATCGGCAACAACGGCATTTACCCGCTGGACGCCGCCCGGTTGGCCCTGGGACAAAGTGCGCTGCCCAAGCGGGTGATGAGCTTGGGCGGCCGCTTTCTGTTCAACGACGACGGCCAGACGCCGAACGCCCAGATCGCGCTGTTCCAGTACGATCCTGGCCCCATGATCATCTTCGAACTGCGCAATTTCCCCTCGGACAAAGGTCCCAAGACGGTGGGCCCCAAGCTGAAATGCGAAGGGGGCGAAGCCGGGCTGCCCAGTCCCACGGGCAAACCGGGGCCCACGGGCGGCTTCTCCGCGCACAAAGGTCACCTGTTCAACTTCGTCTCCGTCGTGCGGAGCCGCCAGACGAGCCAGCTGCGGGCCGATGTGCTGGAAGGCCACCTCTCCACGGCCCTGGTCCATATGGCCAACATCTCGTACCGTTTGGGCACGCCCCACAGCGTCGATGAAGCGCGCCATGCCATCCAGGACTGGGGCCCTGAAGCGGTGGAGATCTTCGGCCGCTTCCGGGAGCACCTGGAGGCCAACGGCGTCGATTTCTCCAAAGCCCAGATGGTCCTCGGCCCGTGGCTGGAGATGGATCCCAAGACCGAACAGTTCGTCCGCCCCACGGAAGTGGCGGACCGAGCCAACAGTCTGGCGCGAGGAGACTACCGCAAACCGTTCGTGGTGCCGGAAACCGTCTGACGGCCGGGGGCGCGATAGTACCCGGGGATCGGGCGAGAAGAGATGACAGCCTTCCCACCGCTTTGGGATGATCCGGTCGGGGCCGAGCCGGAAAGGCTTGGCGCGGAACAGTCCTCCCCGGCGGCTCGTGCCGCTGGCCAGCGGCTGGTTGAAGATATCCGGCGGGCCGAGAGGCTCACGCGCGGCTGGGCAGATCGGCCACTGACCGACGCGCTGGTCGACGCCGCCCTCTGCCGCTGCCTGGGACAGTTGGTCCGGACCGGCTGCTGGGGCCGGGCCAACCGCCTTCCTTCGCACGCCCTGTGGCAGGCGGCTGAGTCGGTGCTCCCCTTCGGATGGCTCCAGCACCGGGCACGGTTCAAACCGCGCGGCTACGCTGGCGATTACCTCCTCTTATACCGGATCTGCAAAGAGGTCTGTTGCGACCACCCCCTGGGCTGGGCCTTCGACCGCTATTTCCTGCGCCAGTCGGCACCGCTGGCCGTCCGCTTGCGCACGCGCCAAACCAGCGTGGCCTTGGCCGATCATCGCCTCGCACACGGCGGCGGCAGCTATGAAGTGCTCAGCTTCGGCTCGGGGCCGGCCCTGGACTTGCGCCAGGCACTGGCCATCGTGCCGCCCACACAGCGGTCGGCCATACACGTGACGCTTGTGGACCTCGATCCGGAAGCGCTCGACTTTGCACGCGGGCAACTGGACGGGCTCTTGACGGCCAGCCAATTCGACTGTATCCGGGCCAACCTCTTCCGCGCCGCCACGGGGCCCTGTTCCGACGACCTGGGCACACCCCATTTCCTGGTCTGCCCCGGCCTGTTTGACTACCTCGAGGACAAGGATGCCGTGCGGATGCTGGCCGCGCTCTGGCAACGTCTGGCCCCCGGTGGCCTCATGACGGTGGGCAATTTCGCGCCGCACAATGCCAGCCGAGCCTACATGGAATGGATCGGTAACTGGTACCTCGTCTACCGAACCCCCGCCGACTTCCTGCGGCTGGCATTGCAGGCCGGGATTCCCCGCACCCGGCTTACGATCAGCTGCGAACCGGCCGGAGTCAATCTCTTCCTCGTCGCCTGGAAATCGTAGCCCGCAGACGCAGATCCGCCTCCGGCCCTCCGGCCAAGACTGGGGTCCCACCGACCGTATCCCCCCCACGGCGGCATCCCAGCGGACGTGGACATTCAGCCCAGCATCTCGCTGCCACCGCTTTGGCGCGAGCCGTACTTCTCCTTCAACCACGCGGCCGCGGCCGGTCGGACCTTCAATTGGTCGCGGATCCGCATCACGCCTTCCGCCTCCCGGGTCGCGCGAAGCACCGTCTTACGCTGGTGCTCGTATTGCAGCTCGCCGCTCAAGGTCACTTCGCCTTTGCAGGCCGTCACTTCCACGCGGCAGGGCGGACGGATGCCGCGCTTGGCCAGCTGGCGCTTGACCCGCTGCACCAGCACATCATCTTTCACTCGGCCTCCGATGGACATCCTCGTGCCTCCTAACCCAGAACCAGCTGGAACGAATGTCAACCACGTATCCGGCGGCCACACCGGCGCGCCGCCGCGGAACCGGCGACCCCTTCAACCGGCCCGGTGCGCCCAACATCGGCCCTGGCCCTGCGCTGAGGCCAAGGCCAACTTCCATTATGGGCCGTAGGACCGCAAAAGGCCATACTAGTCCCGCCCGTGGCCTACCAAAAGCGTGGCCCCGTTGCCAGCATCGGCTGCATGCCGGTGGCCTGGCATCCAGCCAACGGCTACGGATGGTTCCCTGCGCCGGTCATCGGAAGGCGGGACCGGCTTTGGGCCCGGACTTCGAGGCATCGGATGGCCGGCCGCACCCAGCCGGCATCATCCCGTCCGGCGACGCTCGTCCCGCGACAACCGCCCATGGACGATCGCCGCCTTCAGGGCGAACCCCGAGACGATTCCCACGAGCAACACGGCCCAGAACAGGACCGGGCTGAGCACATCCTCCAGGCCGTGTTTCAGGTTCATGCCGAATATCGACGCGATCGTCACCACCGGGAAGAAGATGGCGGCCAACACATTGAGGCGGTGACTGGCCATCGCCATTTCACGGCTGCTTCTGGCCTCCTCCTCGGCCCGACGGGCAATGGCGCACTCGAGCCCGCCCTTGATGTTCCACTGGAGCAGCTCCGCGGTGCGCTGCAGAGCGTAGGCATCGTCGCGGCAGCTGATCAAACCACGATCCTCACCCACCGCCTGGCGCGCCTGCTGGAGCGTGTCATACATGTTTCGCGCGGCGCGGAACAGAGGAGCGATGGCCTGGAGCAGCGCGAAATAATCGTCCGAAGTTTCGGCCTCGTCTTCCCTGGCCTCCAGCGCTTGGAGGGCCCGGTTGTACTCCTCGATGTGCCGGTGCAGGGCCTGGATGCCCGAGCCCAAAGAGTTCGAGTGCCAGGTGCCATCCGGCTCGCGCCAGAACAGGCGGCCGGTGCGCCGCGTTTCGTCGGGCTTGGGTGGCTGGTGAAGGATCACCAGCAAGTGGCCTTCGGCGAACATGACCCGTTGTCTTCCGACCCGTTGGCCCAGCCGCTGCCTGAAGATGCCGGGGACATCCCACGCGGCCGGAAGCAGTGGTGGTTCTCTTGTCATCGCCTTGCTCCTTTCCGTTCCCCAAACCTCAGACCACTTCAAATCTCCGATCTTCGTCGTGCGAAAAGGGGACGAGGGCCCTTTGTGCAAAGGCCTGTTCTGCGCACCTCATGCCCGCAGCGCGGCGACCTCTCTCTCCCGTCTCGGAGAGACGCGGCTACTTTTCCTGTTCTGCGCACCTCATGCCCGCAGCGCGGCGACCGCTGTTGAAACGCGTTCTTGGCTTTCCGTGGACCGGGCCAGGAAGGAACGCGACCTGGGCAACGGAGTAAAGGCTCCCTTGTCGACCGCAGCTTGTCAAGCTCGAAAGAACGGAATGCCGCCCTCTGCTTGAGCACGGCTGGACATTGGCGGGGGCCAGGCGGTGGGCGGACGAGGCTGCTGGTTTTCTGGGCCCTCGGGCCCGAGGTCGCAACTCGGGCCGGCCTGACACATTGCGGACGTGGTCATGCACGGGATGACCTGCCGGTTTCGAGATGAGCTCGCCGGGGCAGCCGGGCTTCTGGTGGCCATGGAGTCGGGCATCTGGACGGGGCGCGGGCGCGGTACGCGCTGGTCCAACGAGCGGCTGGTGCGTATAGTTGCCCAGGGGCATCTCGTCTCCCGTTGGATCGTCATGCACAACATGACCTACGGGCCATTGTGGCCGGCCGGTGGGATGGAGAATGAACCGAGGGAAGGACTCTGGCGGCATGCAATACATCGGAATCAACATCGGAGCGGTGGCGGTCAAGGTGGTTTGCCTGGCGGGCGACCGGGCCCGCTGGCGGGCCGCGGCGCATCAGGGGCGGCCCCTTGAGGTGATGCAGTCCTTGTTGGCGGAGTTTCCGGGCGAAGCGTTCTACGGCGTTTCCGGGGATTTGGGGCATATTTCCGAGGTGGCCGCCACGGAGGCGGCTCTGGAGTTTGTCGGGGGCGGATTCGACGCTGTGGCGTCGCTGGGCGGGGAGGCCTTTGCCGTCTACCTGGTGGACGGCACACGGGTGCTCTCAGTCCTTTCGCACAACAAGTGTGCTGCCGGCAGCGGCCACTTCCTCGTTCAACAGACGGCCCGTTTGGGGTTGGACCTGGAAGCGGCCATCGAACGTTCGTTCCAGGGCAAGGTCGTTCCGTTGGCGTCGCGCTGCTCGGTCCACTGCAAGTCGGACATCACCCACAAGCTGAACCGGCACGAGGCGACGGTGGAGGACGTGCTGGCGACGCTCCATGACAGCATGGCCAGCAAGGTGGTGGCCCTTTTGGAGCGGGCTCCGCGCCGCGTGCGCCGACTGTTGGCCGTGGGCGGCGTGTCGCAGAACCGGGCCATGATGGCCGCCCTGCGGAGCAAGCTGGCGGACACCCAGGTGGTGGTGTTGCCGGAAAGTGCCTGCTTCGAGGCCTTGGGCACGGCGTTGGTGACCCGGGGCCGGCCCCAGTACCGCTCGCCCCAGATCGCCCCGCTGCGGCCGCTGGGACGATTACCTGGCTTGGCCCAGTACGCCGATCGAGTAACGGTGAGGCAGGCGTCGCACGAGGCGGCGCCGGGCGACGGGCCGCTGGTGTTGGGCGTGGACGCCGGATCGACAACGACTAAGGCGGTGCTGGTGGACCCGCGCACATGCCGCATCGTGGCCTCCGATTACCGCCGCACCGCCGGCGACCCGTTGCGGGCCACGCGGCAGTGTCTGGAAGCTTTGGCCGGGCAGGTGGACGAGCGGCCTGTCTGCCTGGCCTCGGCCACCGGTTCGGCTCGCGAACTGGTCGGTGCCTATCTGGGCACGCCGCACGTATACAACGAGATCTCCGCCCATGCGGCCGGGGCGGCCCATTTCGATCCGGAAGTGGACACGATCTTCGAGATCGGGGGCCAGGACGCGAAGTACATTTTCCTCCGCAACGGTTCGCCCATTGACTATGCGATGAACGCTGCCTGTTCGGCCGGCACCGGTTCGTTCTTGGAGGAATGTGCCCAGGGCGACTTGGGGCTGCCGTTGGAGCAGATTGCCGAGGTGGCGCTGCGGGCTGGGGCGCCGGTGCAGTTCAAAGCCACGTGTGCGGCCTTCATCAATTCGGACATCCGTTCCGCTTTGCAGCAGGGCTGTTCGCGCGAGGACGTGGCGGCCGGACTGGTGGCCGCCGTGGTGCAGAACTACCTGACCACGGTCAAGGGCCGGCGGCCGGTGGGCCGGAAGGTGCTTTTCCAAGGTGGTGTGGCGGTCAATCGGGCCGTGGGGCATGCCTTTGCCCAGGCCTTGGACCGGGCGGTGGTCATCCCGCCCCATCCGGAACTGCTCGGTGCGTTGGGCGTCGCGCTTCTGGCCTTGGAGCGAGCCGGAGGCGCCGGTGGCCCGGCGCGCGCTCTCCGGGCGTTGGCCGCCCCGACGATGAAGGTGACCGGTCGTTTCACCTGCCGCAGCTGCACGAATCACTGCATCATCGAACGGTTCGAGGTGGCCGGGCGGCGCTTCCCTTTCGGCGGCCGCTGCAGCCGGTACGAAAACGTGCGCACCCGGCGCCATCGTGAGGAGGTGGCGGATCTGGTGGCCCGCCGCAACGAACGGATCTTCGCTGCGACAGAGGGCCAGGAGCACTCCAGCGCGCAGACCACCTCAAACGGACGGTGCCGGATCGGCATCCCGCGGGCGCTGACGACCCATTCGCTTTTCCCGCTCTACGCCACCTTTTTCCAACAGCTGGGCATGGACGTCATCCTTTCGGGCATCGATCCGGCCGGATGGTGGAAGGCTCATTCCGGGTTTTGTTTCCCCGTGCAACTGGCGCACGGCGCGGTCCTTGACCTCGTGAAGAAAGGTGTGAAGACGGTCTTCCTGCCCCATGTGAACCGGATGCCCAATCCAAGGGCGGGCCGCGATTCGTTCCTCTGTCCGGTGACCCAGGCCAGCCCGTACTTCATAGCCAAGGCTTTTCCCGAGGTGACATTCGTGTCGCCCATGTTGAACTTCGCCCACGGCTACGAAACGTGCGACGAGTTGGTCGATGCGGTGAGCTTTCAATTGGACGTTCCGCGCACCGAAGCCGAAGCGGCGTATCGCCAGGCGGTCGAGGTGCAAGAGGCGGCCGAACGGCGGCTGCGCGAGCTGGGTCGCGAGGCGCTGGAAGAGGCGCTGGCCGACGGCCGCACCACGATCCTCCTGGTGGGCCGGGCGTACAACGCCTTCCCTCCGGAGGCGTCGCAGTCGGTGGGGCGGAAGCTGGCCAGTATGGGCGTGCGCGTGATCCCCGGCGATTGCCTGCCGCCCGAGCGGACGGGGCCCACATCGTGGCATTATCCGAACATCATCCTCAACGTCGTGGAGCTGGCCTGCCGACATCCCCATTTGTTCCTGCTCTACGTGAGCAACTTCAGCTGCACGATCGATGCCTTTGTCCACAGCATGTTAGCTTCGCGGCTGGAGTCGAAGCCGTATCTCATCCTGGAGATCGACGCCCACACAGCCGACGCCGGCGTCCAGACACGACTGGAGGCGTTTCTGGACATCATCGAGAACCGTTCGGTGCGCCCGGCTCCGCCGCGACCTTTTGTTCCGGCGCGCATCGACCTGGATGGGACGGTCTATGCGTCGTCGGGCAAGGCGATGCGGCTCGACGATCCGCGGGTGAAGCTCTATTTCCCCAGCTTTTCGTACTACCATGCGAGAGCCGTGGGCCTGCTGGCCCGCTGGTTGGGACTGAACGCCGGCCCGCCGATCGATCTGGATCGGCGGCAGTTGGAGCGAGGCTTGCAATACACGTCGGGCCGCGAATGCCTGCCGCTGCCCATCTCCATCGGCCAGATGCTGGAGGCCCACGAGCGGCGTCAGTCCGGCGAAATCGTGGGCTTTTATATGCTGCGGGGCGGTGCGCCCTGTGTGGTAGACTGCTATGTGGATTACTTCCGCCAATTCATTCGGGAAAACCGGCTGGAGGATCTGTTCATCTTCGATCCGCGCGAGGACAACGACTACTACGGTTTGGACGTGCGCAGTCTGGCCCAGAGCCTGGCTCCCCTTGTCACGCTGGCCGACATCTTCGTTGAACTGGAGCAGAGCCTGAAGGTGGTGGGCCAGGCCGGCGCGGTAGGCCGATTGCGCGACTGCTGGAACCAGGAAGTCGGCACGGCCGATTCGCTGCGCGCGCTGAAGAACCGCCTGGAAAAGCTGGTTGACCGCGTGGCCGCCATCCCCCACGGCGATCCGGCCGCCTGTGCCAAGGTCCTGGTGACCGGCGATTTCTTCACCCGCTTTAGCCCTTCTTTCATGGAGGGCGTCCACGAAATCTATACCCGCCACGGGATCATCCTGGTACCCGTGGACCTCAACGAACTGTTCCTCTACGGGGCGTACGCCGGGATGGCCACGGCCGCCGAGGACCTGGGGGTTTCGTCCGACTCACGTTGGGCTACCGCCCTGGCCTGCGTGAACCTCTTCCGGCGGGAAGGGCGGGAGTACGTGGCCAATTGGGTCCAGTACCA
>DQVB01000205.1 GCA_015661985.1 Planctomycetota bacterium
CCCCGGCGGCAGCGCCGAGTCCATCGGAGCAACCCTTCAGCCTCCCCCTCGTCCAACCGCTGCGGCTCGACCTCCAGCCGCTCGTCCAACGACCAAGGCGCGACGTGGCCGGCTTTTACTTCCACCCGTTTCTTTTCGTCTTCAACCACAGCCGTCCCTCGGGCCATCCGCACGGCTGCGGTCCGATCCAAACCGACCGCCAGCTCGACGGCCGAATCGCCTGACAGCTGCACTCGGCACGGGCCCACTTGGACCCTCCATCCGGCCTGGTCGCATTCCAGGCCGATCCGACCGCGACGCAACTGGATCCGGCGCCGCTCCGCGTCCAACGTCAGATCCGTCCCGGCGTCCACAAACAGCACGGCCTCCGGCAGATCGATCCGCCGCGGCCCCATGCCGGCCGATCGCATCAGCGTCTGCGGCGATACCACATCACCCTCAGCCAGTATCCGCCACGGCTCCCCCGCCGCTTCGCGCGCGGCCACCGCCCCCGGTCCCGGCCCTGCGATCACATGAGCCGCCTCTACCTCGCCGGGCGCCGCTATGGCAAAAACAGCGAGCATCGCTGCGGACAAACAGACGCCGGAATGAAGAGCAACACGGCCTGAACCGGGCCGGCCCGACGGCCAAGCTACTTTCTGGGCCGGCTGGTTGTCCCCGCGGCCCGAACCAGCAGAGAACCTACAGACTCCAAGCCTCGGATCACACATTGGCCCACTCCCCTGCTTTCCGCGAAACGCGATTCAGACGGGAACGTCGCCACTGCCGGAGAAGAGAAGCCGGGGGGGCCGGCGCTCCAGTCCCCCCGCCATCGTGCCGCACTCGCATCCGCCCTCTTCCCCGCCGATGGCCCAACGCCCTGGCTCCGGCAACACAATGTCCACTGGCCCTCACCCTCTTTTCTACCGCACTGCTGCACCTGAGGCAACGAGTTTGTCGAGTCCCTCCCGTTCCGCCCGCTGCCCGACACTTCCTCGGGAAGGCAGCTCCCCGATCACTGAGAAGCCTTTCCGCGCAAGACGAGCCGGGGAGTTGCACGCGGCAGGTGCGACCCACGGTACCCCCGGCGCGAAACCCAAGTGCGCAAACCCCCTTCACACGGTCAACAGGGCCATGCGTCACCGCCGGCTATCCCGGACTGTTCACGCAGGCAGGAACAAGGTCGCGCACAGTGTTGCCGGGACGGGGCAAACGCGATTCGACGAGGCATACGCTGTGCTTCAGTTCGCTCGTTGGTCGAGCGACCGAAGCTCCGGCAGAGGCTGTGGTTGCTCGTTCCGGCCTACGAGGTCATGAACAATGCGGGCTATTGGCCATCCCGGCACCGGGCCAGGCTCATGAGGGCGAAGGCCGTGCCGTATTGCTGGTGATAGTCGTACAGCGGGAAGTCCCACCACGATCCGTCCTTTTCCTGCAGCCGCAACAGTACGGCGGCCAAGTGGTCCCGGTATACGGGGCGCTGTTCCGGCGGCAGCTGCTCGATGCACAACCCGGCATAGTAGTGCCCGTAGTAGAAGAAGTAGCCGGCCACGGCGAACCAGGATTCGTGGGGGATGGGCCGCTTGCGGCCCATGTCGAGCCAAAGGTTGCGGGCGAAGAGGCGATCCAGCCAGCGGGCGATCACCGCGTCGGTCACATCGCGATCACCCCAGAGTCGCATGGCCAGGTTGCAGGCCTGGGAGCGTCCCAGGCTCCCGCCGGGGCGATTGATCGAGTACATGGGCTGGTACTTAAGGTATTCGCCGTAGCAGTAGCTGAAATCGGGCTTGCGTTGCCTGCGGATGGAGTCCATGGCCCGGTTCACCAGTCGCTGGGGGATGTCCAGCCCCAGTTGACTGGCTTCATGGAAGGCCACCAACACGGTGGCCGAGACGAAGGAGATGGACGAGCCGCTCGGTTTTTTCGTGTGGGCGTTGAAGTCGTAATAGCACCAGCCGCCGTCGACGCATTCGTAGCGCCCGAGCAACTCGATCTGCTGCCGGAGCAACCGGCGGATCTTCTCCTGCCGGTCTGGATCGTCCGGCTTGCGGCGGGCCATCCGCACCAGGGCTTGGATGGCGTAGGCATGTCCCCATGTATTGTAGATGGCGTCCGGTGTGGCGCGACGCAGCTGGGGGAGGTTGCGGAAGAGCCACGTTTCGGCCCGATCCAACGCTTCCTCGACTCCAGGATGCCCTTGGCCCGTTTCGATCAAGGCGGAGATGCACAAGGCGGTGACCGCCCCGCGAAAGGCGTGGTGGGCGCCGGGCACGGGGGCGTAGATGTTCAGCCCCTTGGTGTTGTAATGCGAACCCCAGGAACCATCCTTGTTCTGACGGTCCAGAAGGAACTGGATGCCGCGGGCGATGGCCCTATCGACGGCTGCCCTGTCACGCGGTGGCGCGGGGCGAGGATGGGGGATCGAAGCCAGAAACCGCTCGGCCCGCCGCCCCAGACTGGCCGGGTCCTGGCCTTTCCCAGCCGGGGGCACCAGTAGGGTGGCCGCCAGGGTCAGGGCCGCAAAGCGTAAAGGGCAGTAGCTGGTTGCCACGGTTTGTGTTCCCTTGCTCCAGGGACGGATGGGACAGAGCGCAAGGCACATCGGCCGGTCAGCCGGCGCTGCGCCGGACGTGTCGGCCCGCTCAGTCCGCCTGTTTGGGGTACTCCTTGAGCACCTTTTCGCCTTCGCTCAGGCCGTTGAGGATCTCCACCCGGTCGCCCGATTTCTGGCCCACCTCAACCCGTCGTTCCCTGGCTTTGCCCTTCGGCCCCACGACCTGGACGAAAATGCGGCGAGCATCCAGTTGGTCGGTGGACAACGCCGAAAGGGGCACGGTCAAGGCCTTGGGTCTGAGGTAGGGCACCAGCTCCACCTTGGCAGCCATCCCGGGCATCAGCGGCGGGCCGTCTTCGGGCACCCCCACCGTCAACTCGGCCGCGAAACTCCCGCTGGCCACCGGCACCGGGCTGACGCGTTTGACACGGCCCGAAAGCGTCCGCCCGGGATAGCCGGTCGGTCGCACCTTGGCCTCCAAACCGGAGCGCAGCCAGTGGAGCTCCTTTTCCGGAACGGTCACGCGCAACACCAGCGGCCGCGGTTTGACCACCGTCATGAGCACCTCGTTGGCCGAGACGCGGGCACCGGGCCGGAGGTCACTGGCCGAAGACGACGCCCCGGACCACTTGCCCATGGACCACCTGCCGTAGTAAACCACCCCGTCCATGGGCGACTTGACGATCATCTGCTGGCGATCGGCCTCCAACTCCTCCAGCTTCTTCCGGTCCCGCTCGCGCTGCACTTTCATCTTTTCCAGCTCCAGACGCTGGCGGTTCAGCGCCACGGGCAGCGTCACCTCGGCGCGCTGGCGGGAAAGCTTGGCCCGCTGCAGAGCCTCGCGCAGGCTTTCCTCCAGTCGCGGCAGGCGCACGGTCATCGTTTCTTCGTAGTAGTGCTTTGCCTGCTCCAAGCTGAATTCGGCCCGGCGTACGGCGTCCCGCTGCCGCCGGAGAACGATCTCCTCAGTCTCCTCGGTCAAGTCGTCCGCCTTGTACATCTTCTCCAATTGGCGCAGTTCTTCCTTCTCGTAGTCCAAATAATCCCGGGCGTTCTGCAACGATTGCTCCGCGCTTTTGCGGCTCATGGGCAAGTCCACCTTCAAGAACCGCTCCAGGTCCTCGTTGGCCCTCTTCGCGCTGCGGGCAGCCAGCTCCAGGTCCAGGGGCGTGGCCGCCTCCAGCAACCGCAGGTCCTCTTCGGCCTGTTTCAGGGCCAGATCAGCCAGCTTCAGCGCCGCGCGCTGGTCGGCAATGGCCCGATCGATC